>NZ_JBGOGX010000052.1:0-10379 GCF_054788455.1 Pseudomonas sp. ZL2
TTTTTGACAATCCACACTGGGAGGGTGGCTTTTTGTTTGAAACCCTTGGGGTGCCACCCCTTTCCCCCTTTTGTAGGAGCGGGCTGGCCCCGCGATCAGACTGTTACCGTACTCTCTCGGCACACCCAACTGTTACCAACAGCCACCCCGGCTGAACAGTCCCGCGCACCAAAACCTCCTCGCTGTGCATTTTCACGCACCATTTTGGCGCGCTTTCAACCGTTGGTCTTTTCCTGAATCACAATGAACGGCGAGACCACCACGGCCCAGATCTCTGGATCGCGGTTCTGAAGGTCTAGCGCCTGCTCTGCAGTGACCGGGCCGACAGTGCCAGCATTACGCCACTCAGCGAAGGTTTCGCTACGGTTTTCGGCCATTGCCTGTGCAACTTCGATCAGGTCCAGGGTTGGGTCGACCCAAATCAGGTCACCCTTGGCCCAAAAACGCTCCAGCGCTTTCCACTCGATTCTTCCAGTCTCGCCGAGCAATTTGGCATAGAGGGTGCTTGGTTGATCTGTCATGGGTTCCTACCAGAAATAATTCGACCGCGATAAAGGTCGGTATTTTTGCAGAAAAACCCAGTTTCAAAATAAGTAATTGATCGACAAGGTGGTAAATGCCCGGGATGGGCCAGTAAAACTGGCTAGCCAGTGGCGTTTTTCTATAACTTTCTGTCGATTAGGCGACACCCCTGATTTTGCCCCAGCGGGCCTGCTTTTCAAGCGACAAAGCAGCGCTCTACACTGTACCGGTACAGTTGCCAGGGCCAATCCGGGGGTTATCCGGGTCCGTGACGAGGCGTGGCCTCCCATGGAACCTGATCCGGTCCTCAAGCTCTGGCCGCCAGGACTATAAAAATTACAACAGAATGAGTGGAGCACTATGAGTAAGGCTACTAAGCAGATTTCCAAGCTGTTTGCCGCAATGGTTCTGGCCGGGGTTGCCAGCCATTCGTTTGCAGCCGATACCATCAAGATCGGCATCGCCGGCCCGAAAACCGGCCCGGTCACTCAGTACGGCGACATGCAGTTCATCGGTGCAAAACAGGCCATCAAGGACATCAACGCCAAGGGCGGCGTCGACGGCAAGATGCTTGAAGCCAAAGAATACGATGACGCCTGCGACCCTAAACAGGCCGTGGCAGTCGCCAACAAAGTGGTCAACGACGGCGTCAAGTACGTGGTCGGCCACCTGTGCTCCAGCTCCACCCAGCCTGCGTCCGACATCTACGAAGACGAAGGCGTGATCATGATCACTCCGGCCGCCACCAGCCCGGAAATCACCTCCCGCGGCTACAAGCTGATCTTCCGTACCATCGGCCTGGACAGCGCCCAAGGCCCGGCAGCCGGCAACTACATTGCCGACCACGTCAAACCTAAAATCGTTGCCGTACTGCACGACAAGCAGCAATACGGTGAAGGCATCGCCAGCGCCGTCAAGCAGACCCTGGAAGGCAAAGGCACCAAGGTTGCCGTCTTCGAAGGCCTGAACGCCGGCGACAAGGACTTCTCCTCGATCATCCAGAAGCTCAAGCAAGCCAACGTCGACTTCGTCTACTACGGCGGCTACCACCCAGAGCTGGGCCTGATCCTGCGCCAAGCCAAGGAGAAAGGCCTGAACGCCAAGTTCATGGGCCCAGAAGGTGTCGGTAACGATTCCATCTCGCAAATCGCCCAGAACGCTTCCGAAGGCCTGCTGGTCACTCTGCCGAAGTCCTTCGACGCCGACCCTGCGAACAAGGCAATCGCCGATGCCATCAAGGCCGACGGCAAAGACCCAAGCGGCCCGTTCGTGTTCCCGGCTTACTCGGCTGTCGAGCTGATCGCCGAAGGCATCAAGGCCGCCAAGTCCGAAGACACCGACAAGGTGGCTGCAGCCATCCACGCTGGCACCTTCAAGACCCCGACCGGTGACCTGTCGTACGACGCCAAAGGCGACCTGAAAGACTTCAAATTCGTGGTCTACGAATGGCATTTCGGCAAACCTAAAACCGAAGTTTCTCCTCAGTAATCCCGTCTGACTATATGACTACAAGCCCACTGTGCGAGCAGTGGGCTTTGTTTTACGAGGTTCATGGGCCTGATTCCCGCGATCCGGGAGCAGGTTCACCTGAAAATCTTAAAACCGTCACCAGCGGTTCGCTGGCAGTTGCCTGTGCCGAAGTGGCCAAGACCACAAGACCGGGCCGGGGGCACCCCCACCAGTGAAATGCGTATCAGGTTTTTAGGAGCGCTGTAATGCCTGAGATCTATCACTTCTTCCAACAGCTGGTTAATGGCCTGACCATTGGCAGCACCTATGCCTTGATAGCCATTGGCTACACAATGGTTTACGGCATCATTGGAATGATCAACTTCGCCCATGGCGAGGTGTACATGATCGGTTCCTACGTGGCTTTCATCGCCCTTGCCGGGCTGGCCATGATGGGTATCGATTCACTGCCGATATTGATGACCGTCGCCTTCGTCGCCACGATCTTCGTAACCAGTGCCTATGGCTACAGTATCGAACGGGTCGCCTACCGTCCGTTGCGTAACAGCAACCGGTTGATCCCGCTAATTTCTGCCATCGGCATGTCGATTTTCCTGCAAAACACCGTATTGCTATCTCAGGACTCCAAGGACAAGTCCATCCCCAACCTGATCCCTGGGAGTATCTCCTTCGGCCCGGGCGGCGCAGAGGAAGTGCTGATCTCCTACATGCAGATCCTGGTTTTCATCGTCACCCTGGTGGCCATGACCGGTTTGACCCTGTTCATCTCCCGCTCGCGTCTGGGCCGGGCCTGCCGGGCCTGTGCCGAAGACATCAAGATGGCCAACCTGTTGGGCATCAACACCAACAACATCATCGCCCTGACCTTCGTCATCGGTGCTGCCCTGGCAGCCGTGGCGGCCGTGCTGCTGAGCATGCAGTACGGGGTGATCAACCCCAACGCCGGTTTCCTGGTGGGCCTGAAGGCCTTTACCGCGGCAGTGTTGGGCGGCATCGGCAGCATTCCGGGCGCCATGCTCGGCGGGCTGGTGCTGGGGGTGGCTGAAGCCTTTGGCGCCGATATCTTCGGTGACCAGTACAAGGACGTGGTGGCGTTCGGTCTCTTGGTTCTGGTGCTGTTGTTCCGTCCGACCGGCATTCTCGGCCGTCCGGAGGTTGAAAAAGTATGAACAAAAATCTCAAACAAGCGTTTTTCAGCGCCTTGCTGGTCTGGGCCGTCGCCTTCCCGGTGCTTGGCCTGAAACTCAGCATCGACGGCATCAACCTGATCGTCCACAGCCAAGGGCCGTTCACCCTCACGGTCATCGCCGTGTGTTCGGTGCTGATGTTCTTGCGCGTGCTGTTCGACAAGCAGTGGAGCGCGGTAACCAGCCGCCGTTCGAGCCGCAAGTTGATCTCGCCGGCCATGAGCAACTTCCTGACCCTGCCCAAGACGCAACGCTGGGTCATCATCGGTCTGATCATGGTTGCGCTGGTCTGGCCATTCTTCGGCTCGCGCGGCGCGGTCGACATCGCCACCCTGATTTTGATCTACGTGTTGCTGGGCCTGGGCCTGAACATCGTGGTCGGTCTGGCTGGCCTGCTCGACCTGGGTTATGTCGGCTTCTACGCCGTCGGCGCCTACAGCTATGCCCTGCTGTCGCACTACTACGGCCTGAGCTTCTGGATCTGCCTGCCGATCGCCGGCCTGATGGCGGCGACCTTCGGCTTCCTGCTCGGTTTCCCGGTACTGCGTCTGCGCGGCGACTATCTGGCCATCGTGACCCTGGGTTTCGGTGAGATCATCCGTCTGTTCCTGCGTAACCTCACCGGTCTTACCGGCGGTCCAAACGGGATCAGCAACATCGAGAAACCAACCTTCTTCGGCCTGACCTTCGAACGCAAGGCCGCCGAGGGCATGCAGACCTTCCACGAGTTCTTCGGCCTGCAGTACAACTCGATCAACAAGGTGATCTTCCTCTACCTGGTGGCACTGCTGCTGGCGTTGCTGGCGCTGTTCGTGATCAACCGGCTGCTGCGCATGCCGATCGGTCGCGCCTGGGAAGCCCTGCGTGAAGACGAGATCGCCTGCCGCGCACTGGGCCTGAACCCGACCATCATCAAACTCTCGGCGTTCACCCTGGGTGCCTGCTTTGCCGGTTTCGCCGGCAGCTTCTTCGCCGCGCGCCAAGGCCTGGTGACACCGGAGTCGTTCACCTTCATCGAGTCGGCCATCATCCTCGCCATCGTCGTGCTCGGCGGCATGGGCTCACAACTGGGCGTGATCCTCGCGGCCATCGTGATGATCCTGCTGCCGGAACTGATGCGTGAGTTCAGCGAATACCGCATGTTGATGTTCGGTGCGCTGATGGTGTTGATGATGATCTGGCGTCCGCAAGGCCTGCTGCCTATGCAACGTCCACATATGGAGCTGCGTCGATGAGCCGCGAAATTCTGCAAGTCAGCGGCCTGAGCATGCGCTTCGGCGGCTTGTTGGCGGTCAACGGCGTGGCCCTGACCGTCAAGGAAAAACAGGTGGTGGCGTTGATCGGCCCGAACGGCGCCGGCAAGACCACGGTGTTCAACTGCCTGACCGGTTTCTACAAGCCGAGCGCCGGCAGCATCCTGCTCGACGGCCAGCCGATCCAGGGCCTGGCCGGCCATCAGATCGCCCGCAAGGGCGTGGTGCGGACTTTCCAGAACGTGCGTCTGTTCAAAGAGATGACCGCCCTGGAAAACCTGCTGATCGCTCAGCACCGGCACCTGAACACCAACTTCTTCGCCGGCCTGCTCAAGACCCCGTCCTTCCGCCGCAGTGAGCTCGAAGCAAAAGAGTACGCACGGTACTGGCTGGAGAAGGTCAACCTGCTCGAGTTCGCCAACCGCCCCGCCGGCACGCTTGCCTACGGCCAGCAACGGCGCCTGGAAATCGCCCGCTGCATGATGACCCGCCCACGGATCATCATGCTCGACGAACCGGCGGCCGGCCTCAACCCGAAAGAGACCGAAGACCTCAAGGCCCTGATCACCGTGCTGCGCGAAGAGCACAACGTCACCGTGCTGCTGATCGAGCACGACATGAAGCTGGTCATGAGCATCTCCGACCACATCGTGGTGATCAACCAGGGCACGCCCCTGGCCGACGGTACGCCGGAACAGATCCGCGACAACCCTGAAGTGATCAAAGCCTACCTGGGGGAAGCGTAAATGCTGCAGTTCGAAAACGTTTCCACCTTCTACGGCAAGATCCAGGCACTGCACAGCGTCAACGTCGAGATCCGCCAGGGCGAGATCGTCACCCTGATCGGCGCCAACGGCGCCGGCAAGTCGACCCTGCTGATGACCCTCTGCGGCTCGCCGCAGGCCCAAAGCGGCAGCATCCGCTACCTGGGTGAAGAACTGGTCGGCCAGCCGTCCTCGCACATCATGCGCAAAAGCATCGCCGTGGTCCCTGAAGGCCGCCGGGTGTTCGCCCGCCTGACCGTGGAGGAGAACCTGGCCATGGGCGGCTTCTTCACCAACAAGGGCGATTACCAGGAGCAGATGGACAAGGTCCTGCAACTGTTCCCGCGCCTGAAGGAGCGCTTCAGCCAGCGCGGCGGCACCATGTCCGGCGGCGAACAGCAGATGCTCGCCATCGGCCGTGCGCTGATGAGCAAGCCCAAGCTGCTGTTGCTTGACGAGCCGTCACTGGGCCTGGCGCCGATCATCATCCAGCAGATCTTCGACATCATCGAGCAACTGCGCCGCGATGGCGTCACGGTGTTCCTGGTCGAACAAAACGCCAACCAGGCGCTGAAAGTCGCTGACCGTGCCTATGTGCTGGAAAACGGCCGGGTAGTGATGGAAGGTACCGGTGAAGCGCTGCTGACCGATCCTAAGGTTCGTGACGCCTACCTGGGCGGTTGATACCCACGGTTGCATGCAACATCAGGAAAAAGGCCTTCGGGCCTTTTTTCTTGCCCGCTGTAACGCCTCCCGGGCAAGGGACTCTAGTGCTGCAGGTGAGCCAGAACCACTGGCTCTTACCTCCTCTTACTACTGGAGCCTCATCATGAACAAGACCCTCAGCGCCGCCGCACTCATCCTCTCCCTGGGCTCGGCCCTGGCCTTCCTGCCTGCGGTACAGGCTGCCGACGACATGAAAATGAGCAAGGAAGCGAGCATGGACAAGGACATGAAAATGGACAAGAAAATGGCCGACGACAAGATGATGGACATGAGCAAGGACAAGAAGATGGAAAAGGACGACAAGATGATGAAAAAAGAAATGAACGACGACAAGATGTAACCCTAGAGGGTCCGTAGCGCCTGACTGCTACGCCTGAACCAGGCCAGCAGGTAATCGGCCAGCACCTGGACCCGCTTGGGCATCCCGCCCTGATAGGGGTGTACCAGAAACAACGGTACGCTGCGCGTCTGATAGTCGCGCAGCAACCACTGCAGGCGACCGTCAGCCAGTTCTGCATGCAGCATGTACGACGGCAAGCGAGCGACGCCAGCACCCAGCAGTGCCGCCTTCTTCAGCAAGCTGTAATGATTGCTCGCAAAGCTTCCGGCCACCTGCACCCGCAACAATTCATGCTGCTGGTGGTACAACCATTCTTCACGGCCACTGTAATGGCTATTGAGCAGGCAACGATGGCCGCTCAAGTCGGCCGGTATCCGCGGCTCTCCGTGACGTTGCAGATAGGCTGGGCTGGCACAGGTGAGTTCCTGCATGGCCAGCACCGGACGAGCCACCAGGCGCGCGTCATCCTGCACCTCGGTACGAATCGCCAGATCGAAACCCTCGCCCAAAAGGTCGCGATAACCATTGTTCAGCTCAAGCTCCACCTGCAGGTCCGGGTAGGTGGCGGCGAACTCCATCAGCAACCCCTCGAAGAACATCTCCCCCAACGACACCGGCACGGTGATACGCACCGGCCCCGCCAGTTCGTCCTTGAGCATGGCCAGGGTTTGCCGTGCCCCTTCCATCTGCCGCACCAACGCCTGCGCTTGAGGCAGCAACATGGCGCCGGCAGCCGTCAGGCTCAGGCGCCGGGTGGTGCGGTGCAGCAACTTCACTGAATGGCTGGCTTCCAGGGCGCTGATGCGCTTGGACAGTTGCCCCTTGCTCCAGCCCAGTTGCTGCGCGGCCAGGGTGAAACTGCCGGCATCCATCAACGCGGCAAAGGCCGCCAGATCGTCGAGGTCGCTCATGGATTGTTTCCACATGAAAACCAAAGGTTGCCTATTAGCACGCTTATCTGCAGAAAAATCCACCCTAGACTTGAGCCTTGTCTTCACTACCCACGAGGAATGGCTCAATGAAAATCCTGTTGATCGGCGCCAGCGGTACCATCGGTTCGGCGGTTGCCAAAGAGCTGGAACAACGTCATGAAGTGCTGCGCATCGGCCGCAGCAGCGGCGACTATCAGGTGGACATCAGCGACAGCGCCTCGATTCGCCGCCTGTTCGAACAGACCGGCCGCTTCGATGCCCTGGTCTGCGCCGCCGGTAACGTGACCTTTGCCCCCCTTGATGAAATGAATGCGGAGCACTTCGCCCTGGGCCTGAGCGACAAGCTGATGGGCCAGGTCAACCTGCTGTTGATCGGCCGCGAGTTCATCAACGATGGCGGCTCATTCACCTTTACCAGCGGTATTCTCAACCGCGACCCGATCCGCTCCGGCGCCTCGGCCAGCCTGGTCAATGGCGCGCTCGATGCCTTCGTCAAGGCGGCAGCCATCGAATTGCCCCGTGGCCTGCGGGTCAACTCCATCAGCCCCAACGTACTGGTCGAAGCCATGCCGGCCTATGCTCCGTATTTCCGCGGGTTCAAGCCGGTGCCGGCCGCCGACGTGGCACTGGCCTATGCGAAGAGCGTTGAAGGAATGCAGACCGGCCAGACCTACCAGGTTGGCTAAGGCCTTGTGATCGGCGAGCAGCCTGCGTAACGTGGCGGCACCTTTTGCTCGAGATGCTGGAGTTTGCTTGATGCGTGCCGCCCCTTCGCTGTTGCTTGTCGCCTTGTTGCCGTTGTTTGCCGGCTGCCAGATGCTGGCTGAAAAGCCGCAAGCCGCCTCTACCGCAGGCCAGACCCGCATGCAGGGCGAACTGACTGCCCAGGGCGGACAACTGCTGTTCAAGCCCTGCGAAGAAACCCGCCGCTTTGCTGTCAATGACAGCGGCAACACCGGCCTGCTGCAGGAAGCCAGCGCACTGGCGGCAACGCCCGGCACCCTGTTCGCCGACGTGCGCGGCACGCTGTCGGCCAGCCAGAAAGGCGGCAACGATGGCCAGTTGAATGTGCAGCGCCTGTACCGCGTCGAGCATTCCGGCAGCGCCTGCAGCGATCCCAACTTCAAGCGCCTGACCCTGCGCGCCAGCGGCCATGAGCCGGACTGGAGCCTCAAGGCCGGCGGCAAGGGCATGGTCCTGGAGCGCGTCGGTCAGCCTTCGCTGGCCGTGCCCTACCTGGAAGAACAACTGCCCGACGGACGCTTCAGCCTGAGCACCGAGGCCAACGGCCAGAAAGTCGAACTCTGGGTCGCCCCGCAGCGCTGCGTCGACAGCGCCACCGGCAGCGTCCAGCACCTGAGCGCCGAGCTGCGGGTGGACGGCAAGACCCTGCGCGGTTGTGCCTACTACGGCGGCTCGCGCAACGACTGATCATCGGCGCCTGCGTTTAACCTGTCTGCAAAGGCGGCGAACAGCTTATACTTGGCGGTTTGTGTAAAGCCGCCGGCCGTTCATGGCCGGGATACTGGACCCTGCCATGTTACGAATCACCGAACTGAAGCTGCCGCTGGATCATCCTGATGAAGCCCTGCGCGAGGCCATCGTGCAACGCTTAGGCATCAGCGACGAGCAACTGCTGGACTTCACCCTGTTCAAGCGCAGCTACGATGCGCGCAAGAAGAACAGCGAGCTGCTGTTCATCTACACCATCGACCTGCAAGCGAGCAACGAAGCCGAACTGCTGCAAAAGTTCGCCGACGATCACAACGTCAACGTCGCTCCAGATGTCAGCTACAAAGTGGTTGGCCAGGCCCCTGCCGACCTGCAGGAGCGCCCCATCGTCGTCGGCTTCGGCCCGTGCGGGATTTTTGCCGGCCTGCTGCTGGCGCAGATGGGCTTCAAGCCGATCATCCTCGAGCGCGGCAAGGAAGTTCGTCAGCGCACCAAGGACACCTGGGGCCTGTGGCGTAAAAGCGTGCTCAACCCCGAGTCGAACGTGCAATTTGGCGAAGGCGGCGCCGGGACCTTCTCCGACGGCAAGCTCTACAGCCAGATCAAGGACCCGCAGCACCACGGCCGCAAGGTACTGCACGAGTTCGTCAAAGCCGGTGCACCGGACGAGATCCTCTACGTCAGCAAGCCGCACATCGGTACGTTCCGCCTGACCGGCATGGTCGAGAACATGCGCCACGAAATCCACGCGCTGGGCGGCGAAGTGCGCTTCGAGCAAAAGGTCACCGACCTGCTGATGGACGACGGCCAGCTCAACGGCGTGGTCCTGGAAAGCGGCGAACAGCTGCATTCGCGCCATGTGGTCCTGGCCCTGGGCCACAGTGCCCGTGACACGTTCCGCATGCTGCATGCCCGCGGCGTGTTCATGGAGGCCAAGCCGTTCTCGATCGGCTTCCGTATCGAACATCCGCAATCGCTGATCGACCAGGCGCGCCTGGGCAAGTATGCCGGTCACCCGAAACTGGGCGCGGCCGACTACAAGCTGGTGTACCACGCCAAGAACGGCCGTTCGGTCTACAGCTTCTGCATGTGCCCGGGCGGCACCGTGGTTGCCGCTACCAGCGAGCCGGGCCGGGTGGTCACCAACGGCATGAGCCAGTACTCGCGTAACGAGCGCAATGCCAACTCCGGTATCGTCGTTGGCATTACCCCTGAGCAGGATTATCCGGGTGGCCCGCTGGCCGGTATCGAGCTGCAGGAAAAACTCGAAGCCCACGCTTACGTGCTGGGTGGCAGCAACTACCAGGCGCCGGCGCAACTGGTCGGTGACTTTGTCGCCGGACGGCCGTCCACTGCCATCGGCAGTGTCGAGCCGTCCTACAAGCCAGGTGTCAGCCTGGGCGACCTGGCCCCGAGCCTGCCCGACTTTGCCATCGAAGCCATTCGTGAAGCCCTCCCGGCCTTCGATCGGCAGATCAAGGGCTACAACCTGCCTGACGCGGTATTGACCGGGATCGAAACCCGTACCTCATCGCCGCTGCGCATCACCCGTGATGCCAGCATGCAGAGCCTGAACCTCAAGGGCTTGTTCCCGGCGGGTGAAGGTGCAGGTTATGCCGGCGGGATCCTGTCGGCGGGTGTTGACGGGATTCGCATTGCTGAAGCGGTGGCGCGCAGCATGCTCGGTCTGCAGGCCTGATTCATACCGCAACACAGTAATCGCCGGCAACGCC
>NZ_JBGOGX010000053.1:0-151000 GCF_054788455.1 Pseudomonas sp. ZL2
CGCCGGCAACGCCTCACCGCGCTCGACACAAGCAGCCACCGCCGCAATCATCCCCTCCAGCTGATACCCCTGCCCGCTCAACCAGTCCTGGTCATAGTACGTGGTCGCATAGCGATCGCCGCCATCACACAGTATTGCCACGATCGACCCGGCCTCCCCCGCCGCGCGCATTTGCTGCGCCGCCGCCAGGGCGCCAATCAGGTTGGTGCCGCTGGAACCGCCAACACGCCGTCCCAGGCGCTGGGCCAGGTAATGCATGGCCGCCAGGGACAGGGCGTCCGGCACCTTGACCATGGCATCGATCACCTGCGGCAGGAACGAAGCCTCCACTCGTGGCCGGCCGATGCCTTCAATGCGCGAACCGCAGTCCAGGCGCAGGGAACGGTCACCCGTCTTGTAGCAGTCGAAAAACACCGAGCGCTCGGCATCGGCGCACAGCACCCGAGTGACGTGCTGGCGATAGCGCACATAGCGGCCTAACGTAGCGGTGGTACCGCCCGTGCCCGGGCTGGAAATCAGCCAGCTCGGCTCCGGGAACTGCTCGAAGCGCATCTGGGCAAAGATCGACTCGGCGATGTTGTTGTTTGCCCGCCAATCGGTAGCGCGCTCGGCATAGGTGAACTGGTCCATGAAGTGCCCGCCACTTTCCCGGGCCAGGCGCTCGGATTCGGCGTAGATCTGCGTCGGATCCTGCACCAGGTGGCTCTGGCCGCCATAGAAGGCAATCTGGGCAATCTTTTCCTGCGAGGTACTGGCCGGTACCACGGCAATGAAGGGCAAACCGAGCAAACGCGCGAAGTAGGCTTCGGAAATCGCCGTCGAGCCGCTGGATGCTTCGATCACCGGCGCGCCCGGGCGCAACCAGCCATTACACAGGGCATAGAGAAACAACGACCGCGCCAGCCGGTGCTTGAGACTGCCGGTGGGGTGGCTCGACTCATCCTTGAAATACAGCTCGACCTCGGGAAAGCCTGGCAGCGGCAGCGGGATCAGGTGAGTGTCGGCGCTACGCTGGAAGTCCGCTTCGATAATACGGATGGCTTCACGAGCCCACTGGCGGTGATCGTTCATGGTCGATTCTCGGGCAAAAAGGTCGAAGTTCTGCAGAACATGTTAGGAAAATTCTGATAATTCCTACAGATACAGCCACGGTGAATTATCGACTACAACTGCTAGGCTGCAGGGCGTGAGTTGGTTACAGCTTATAACAAAAAAGAATATAGTTTTTGTTTTAAAGAATATCACCACAGGGTAGGGTGTGCCCCTATCAGAACCTTCAGGATGGAGAGCGCCCTTGCCCCTGCGTAGCACTTTCACACGTTTCTTTCAGTTGGAAGCTGCCAGCGGTCTATTACTGATTGCTGCAGCTGCCCTGGCCCTGATCATCAACAACTCGCCGCTGTCGTACCTGTACAACGGCCTGCTGGATGTTCCCGTGGTCGCCCAGATTGGCGCGCTGAAAATCGCCAAACCCTTGCTTTTGTGGATCAACGACGGGCTGATGGCCCTGTTCTTCCTGCTGATCGGCCTTGAGGTCAAGCGCGAAGTGGTCGACGGGCACTTGTCCAAGCCCTCGCAAATCGTCCTGCCCGGTGCTGCCGCCATCGGCGGCATGGTGGTGCCGGCGCTGATCTACTGGTTCCTCAACAAGGACAACCCGGCCGCCGTTGCGGGTTGGGCCATCCCCATGGCCACCGACATCGCCTTCGCCCTCGGCGTGCTGGCCCTGCTGGGCAAACGCGTACCGGTTTCGCTCAAGCTGTTTTTGATGACCCTGGCGATCATCGACGACCTGGGTGCGATCATCGTCATTGCCCTGTTCTACTCCGGCACGCTGTCGAGTCTCTCGCTTGGCCTGGCGGCAGCCTGCCTGCTGGTGCTGATCGCGATGAACCGCATGGGCGTGGTCAAGCTTGGTCCGTACATGGTGGTTGGCCTGATTCTCTGGGTCTGCGTGCTCAAGAGTGGCGTGCACGCCACGCTGGCCGGGGTCACCCTGGCACTGTGCATCCCGCTGCGGACGAAAAACGCCGAGCCCTCGCCGCTGCTGAGCCTGGAGCATGCCCTGCACCCCTGGGTCGCGTATGGCATCCTGCCGTTGTTCGCCTTTGCCAACGCCGGTGTGTCGCTGTCCGGCGTCAGCCTCGAAAGCTTCACCCATCACGTGCCGATGGGCATCGCCGTGGGCCTGCTGCTGGGTAAAACCCTCGGGGTGTTCGGCTTCGCCTGGGTGATGATCAAGGCCGGCATGGCCGCCTTGCCCGCGGGTGCCAACTGGGGCCAGGTGCTGGGGGTGGCAATTCTCTGTGGCATCGGCTTTACCATGAGCCTGTTCGTCGGCTCCCTGGCCTTCGTACCGGGCAGCAGCGAGTACGCCGGCATGGACCGCATGGGTATTCTTACCGGCTCCATCCTCGCCGCGCTGATTGGCTATGGCATCACCGCGCTGTCGAGTCGCAAGCCCGTCACGGCCTGAGCCTCAAGGCAATAAAAAACCCCGACCGGCATTGCCGAGTCGGGGTTTTTAATGGGGGGGCAAAACTCAGTGAGTGACGCGGCTGGTGCCGTCGACCGTCATGATCCGCACACGCTCGCCTACGCGGAAAATCTCGTTCTGCTGCACTGCCTGCACGTAGGCACGCATGCTGCCGTCGTCTTCACGCACGGTGATTTCCACGCCCTGGGTGCGGGTCAGGCCTTCTTCAGCCGCGGAGCCTGCCAGGCCACCGGCCACGGCACCGATCACGGCGGCAACGATACTGCCGCGACCACCACCCACCGCGCTACCGGCGACGCCACCGACGATTGCACCAGCGCCACCGCCGATCGGGGTTTTGGTACCTTCGATTTTCACCGGACGCAGCGACTCGATGGTGCCCATGCGCACGGTCTGCACACGACGCGCTTCATCACGGGAGTACGAATCGCCGGTCAGGCTCGAGGCACAACCACCAAGCAGCAGCGACATTGTGGTGAAGCTTGCCACCAGCAGAACAGATTTACGCATTGGATGATCTCCGTAAGACAGATGCTCATTAGACTCCGCGCATTGACGACTGTCACGACACATGCGGGGTAAAATTGCTTCCATTCAGCTTCCGTACAGCCTGTGCTATCGGGGCAGCCTGTAGAAACTTCTAGCGCAAGGATAGACATGGATTACTTCATCGTCGTCATCACCACCGTGGCAGGCCTGTACTTCCACTGGTGGATCTACGTTCGCATCAAGCGCTGGATGGACCGTGACCTGGCCTTGTCGCTGGCCGGCCAGGACGAAGGCAAGAAGGCCTTCATGCTACAACGTCTGGACAGCGCCAAGGCGCAAAAGGTCAAACGCAGTGAACTGGCGGCCTGGCTGGAACGCGAGGCCGCCGGTTACCAGGCCGATTAAGGCGCGAGGCGCTCACGCAGCCAGTTGCCCTGCTGCAAGCGGTAGTTGAGACGATCGTGCAGGCGGCTGGCGCGGCCCTGCCAGAACTCGATGCGCTCGGGCAGCAGGCGATAGCCGCCCCAGTGCTCCGGGCAGTGTGGCTGACTTTCGCTGAAGCGCTGCTGGGTGGACTTGACCAGCCCTTCGAGCTCCGCGCGATCGGCGATCACCTGGCTTTGTGGCGAAGCCCAGGCCCCCAGGCGGCTGCCCAGCGGGCGCACCTGGTAATACTCGTCCGATTCCTGCGAGGTGACCTTGACCACCTTGCCTTCGATACGTACCTGGCGTTCCAGTGCCGGCCAGAAGAAGGTCATGGCCGCGAAGGGGTTGGCCAGCAATTGCTGGCCTTTGGCGCTTTCGTAGTTGGTGAAGAAGGTGAAGCCCTGCTCGTCCAAGCCCTTGAGCAGGACGATGCGGCAATGCGGACGGCCGTCGGCGTCCACCGTGGCCAGGGTCATGGCATTGGCTTCCACCGGTGGCTGCTCGGTTTTCAGGGCATCATTGAACCATTGACGAAACAACCCGAACGGTTGCTCCGGGGCCTGGGCTTCAGTCAGGCCGTCACGGGTATAATCGCGGCGCATATCGGCCAGGGACTGGGTCATTACTGCGTTCCTTGACGATCAGTTGGTCTTCGCAGGGCTGGTGTTGGCAGCAACTTTTTTCGCCGCCGGTGCCGCAGCCTTTTTCGCTGCGGGCTTGGCCGCAGGCTTCTTGGCAGCAGCCTTGGCCGGTGCGGCCTTCTTGGCTGCAGTGGCCTTTTTCGCCGGGGCCTTGGCCGCAGGCTTGGCAGCCGGTTTCGCTGCGGCCTTGGCCGGAGCCTTGGCATCCTGCACGGCAACCAGTTCGGCCGGGCTCGGGGTTGGCTGCTTGTATTTGGCCAGCAAGGCGACCATGGTGTTTTGCGGCGTCAGCACCAGTTCGACGCGGCGGTTCAGCGAACGGCCTTCAAGGCTGTCGTTGGCTGCACGCGGCATTTCCGAGCCCATGCCGCGCAGCATCAGGCGATCGCGCTCCAGGCCGCTGAGGCGGAAGATGGCGGCTACCGACTGGGCGCGCTCCTGGCTGAGCTTGGTGTTGGCTGCGGCGACACCACTGGTGTCGGCATGGCCAAGCACCAGTACCGCGGTCTGCTTGTCGGTCTCGACGGCCTTGGCCACACGGGTGATCGGGCCGAGGGTGACCGGCAGAAGCATGGCCGGACGATCCGGGTTGTAGGAGCTGTCGACCGGTACGGTAACTACCAGCACGTCTTCACGGCGCTCGACTTCGAACTTGCTGTCCTTGATGGCTTCGCGCAGCTTCGGCTCATAGCTGTCCAGCCAGGCCTGGGTGGCTTTGTGGTCGATTTTCGGCACGGCAGCGACCTTGCCCTTGTCACCCTCGCCAAACGGCCACCACCAGCGGCTGGCGCTTTCCGACTTGGCGTCGGCCTTGGCGACTTTTTCGGTTACCACTTCCTTAACTTCCTTGTCGACGACCTGGTCCGAGCCAAACGGCCACCAGTTGAAGCCGGCATCAGCGGCCCCGTCCTTCTGAGGATGCTGCGCGCAGCCGGTGACGGCCAGGCACAGGGCGAGAGCTAAGGATTTATGCGAAGACATCAGCGATACACCATGAAAATGAAAGAAATTTGGCCCAGCAATGCAGGGCTTTGGAATTCAGAATAGTCAAAGGGTTCAGGCAGCATCGGGGTTAACCGATCAAAGGCAGCGGGCCAATACCCGTACCAGCTTCTGCGCCCGGGGGTCCATGAGCACATAAGGGCCCAGGGTATTGGTAACAAAGCCAAAGGAAACATCATGTTCCGGATCGGCAAAACCTACCGAGCCGCCCGCCCCCGGGTGACCGAAGGCGCGCGCGCCCAGACCAAAGGTAGCGTTGGCAACGCTTGGCTGGTCGAGCATGCAGCCCAGACCAAAACGAGTCTGGGTCAGCAAGGTCTGATCCTGACCGAGGCTGTGTTCCCGGGTCAGCTCATCCAGCAGTTCCGACTCCAGCAGGCTGCCATCGAGCAAGCCGGCATAGAAACCGGCGAGGCTGCGGGCGTTGCCGTGGCCATTGGCCGCCGGTTGCTGCATGCGCCGCCACTCCGGTTTATTGACACTGGTGAGCATCCCTGGCGGGTTGGTGAAGGCGCGGGTCGACAAGGCCTGTGGCTCGCGCAGGGTCACCTGCAGCAGGCGCTTAGCCGCCTCGTCACCCATGTTGCCTTTGCCGCGGGCGATATGCGCGACGCGGTGGAACTCTGCTTCGGCCAGGCCTATATGAAAGTCCAGGCCCAGCGGCCTGGCCGTGCGTGCAACGATCGACTCGCCAGGTTCACGGCCATCGGCACGGCGGATCAACTCGCCGATCAGCCAGCCAAAGGTGATGGCGGCGTAACCGTGGGCGGTACCCGGCGTCCACCAGGGCGATTCGCCAGCCAGCGCCTGGACCATGGTTTGCCAGTCGTAGAGGGCTTCGGCCGGCATCATCTCGCGCAAGGCCGGGACACCGGCGCGATGGCTGAGCAACTGGCGCAGGGTAACCGACTGTTTGTCGGCCTGGGCGAATTCCGGCCAGTAGCGCGCCACCGGCACATCCAGGGCCAACTTGCCCTCGCCCACCAGTTGCAGGGCGGTCACGGCGGTGAACATCTTGGTGCAGGAAAACAGGTTGGCAATGGTGTCGCTGTGCCAGGCCTCGGCCCCGTCTTTATCGGCGCTGCCGGCCCAGAGGTCGATGACGGTTTCGCCGCCGACCTGGATGCACAATGCCGCGCCACGCTCCTGAGGATCGTCGAACAGCGCCGCAAAGGCTTCACGCACCGCTTCGAACTTTAGCTCGTAATGACCCTGAATCTGCACCCAGCAACTCCCCGCGAAACCGGCTTCTCAAAATGGCGTGCATTGTTTCAGCCTGCGCACGATTTGGGAACAGACAGAAGCCGGGCGGTCCATGCCAGGCGGCAGGGGTCAGGGGGTCGTGGGCGCTTTTTCTGTGACACTAAGCGTTTTGCCGAACTGTTCCTGAGTCTGCAGGTTGCTCTTGCGCACACCGTCGACAAAGCCCTGGAATGGCACATCGGTAATACCGACCAGGCCGAAGTGGCCGTTCTCGCCATCGAGCAGACGCCCGCTGGCCGGCTGATCGAGGTACTGGAACCAGTGCACGCCGACAATCGACGGCTCATCCAGCGCCGCCTTGACGAAGCTGGCATAGGCCGGCGCCCTGCCCTCTTCCTTGGCCACTTCCATCGGCCCCGGCCAGAACGGGCCACGGTCACGGGAGCCGAACTGGAACTCGGAGACCAGCACCGGTTTGTCCAGCGCCTTGAGCTGGTTGAAGTCGTAACCGTCCTGAGGCTTGGGCGTGTAGAAGTTGAAGCTGATGACGTCGCAGTACTCGGCACAGGCGGCGACTGCTTCCGGAGTACTCACGGCATAACGGCCACCCAGCAGCAGGTGGTTGGGCGCATGCCATTTCAGTGAGTCGGCAATGGTCTTGAAATAGGTTTCGGCGAAGACCTTCTGGAAGTACTTGAAGTCGGCTTCGATCTCTGGGTGTTCCGGGCTTGGCAGCGGCGGCTCGAAACCCGGGTCTTCCATCAGCTCCCAGGCTGGCAGGTCGATGCCCCAGGCCTTGGACAGGCCAGCCTGGTTGCGGTACTTGTCGCGCAATTGCTTGAGGAAGGCACGCTTGGCCGGCACGTCGGTGGTCAGGCGCAAGGTGCCGTAAGCCAGGGCGTAGCGCGCTTTGGGGTCATCACCGGGGGCAGCCCAGGCCAGTTCGTTGTCGGCAAAGTAACCGATCAGCCAGGGATCGTCGCGGTGGTCGCGGGCGGCAATCGCCACCGCACGCTCGGTGGCCATGGCAAAGCGCGGGTCGAACGGGTCGGGCATGCCGCCCCACCAGTCCATGCCGGTACTGATGCTGGTGTAATCGCCGACGATCGACAGCGGCAAGGTATAGGGCATGCGGCTGGCCTGGCCCAGCGACGGCTCGCTCCAGTTGCCCAGGGTATTGAAGCCCCAGGCCTGCAGGCGGTCGAGGCTATGACCCTGCCAGCGTTGCTTGTCGAAGCTGGCTGCCGGGCACTCGACCGCCGGAGCCTTTTCGCTGGCCGCGATCGGCGTGCACGGCGTGCCATGGCTGCGCTCGATATTGGCGGCATAAAAGTCGAACCAGCGCCCCTGGTTGAAGTTGCGGCCACGGGCCGAGCCATTGCCGTCGTTGTTGTTGCCTTCACCGTAGAACTGCGCCAGCGCTTCGCCGGCTTGAGGTAGCGCACTGAACATGGTTTCGCGCCCGGCCACATAGGTGCGGCCACCGTCGGCGGCCACGGTGTTGACGCCCAGGGAATAGAACGGGTGCCCTTCCGGGGTCACCAGGTACCAGCGGCCATCGCGTTTTTCAGTGCGAAAGAAGCCCTTGGCCTCGAACGCCGGGCCATCGCTGATGCCGCCGAACTTGTCCAGCTTGAGCTTGCTGCGCTCGCCCAGCCAGCCCTTGAGCTGCTGCTGTTCACGGCTGGCAGCGGCCTTGAGCTGATCGTCGCTGACGATCTTTTCCGGCCAGCGGCCGCGGGTGGACTGGCCATAGCCGTCGATCAAACCGGTGTACACGGCCTTCTGCAGTTGGTCGTCATCCTGGGTGCCGACGCGCTCGATGAGGATACTCTGGGCGACGTTGGGTTTGTTCATCGACAAGGTCACCGACACCACCTGCTTGAGATCAACCTCGCCGGCACTGCTGGTCAGCAGCACCCGCTGGCCTTCATGCACCCACGGCATCGGCGGCCCGGCACGCATGCCCTGGCTTAACGGCGAACTGGCCTTGAGCGGCACGTAAACGGTTTGCGCCGGGCCCGCCGGCAGGTCGATGCGGCTGGTGAGGGTCTTGCCGTCGCTGCTTTGCACCGTCACATCGACGGTCAGCGCCCAGTCCATGGCGCTTTGCAGGCGCAGGGTCAGGGCCGTGGCGCTGGACCAGTCCCAGGCCCCGGCTTGCGGGCTCAGGCGTAGTTTTGGCTGCTGCACCGGGTTGAACACCACCCGGCGCAGCACCTCGCCCTCGGCCGTCTGCTCTGCGTTGTACTGCGGCAGGCTGGCATCTTCGGTCACCACATTGACCACGGCGGCCGGGCGAACGAAGCTGAACAGCGTCTGTTGCCCGGCCAGCAGCGGCGTGCTGAACAACAGTGCGAATACGGCAGGCAAGGTACGGCGAATCATAGGGCTGGAGCTCTCCTTGAGGGCCCATGGGGCCTTGAACTGAGTGATAGACAACGCCCGGAGCATTGCGCTCCGGGTTTCAGGAAATTTCTCTGCGAAACGGTGGCAACGCATTGAGAATAGCCTTGCCGTAGCGCTGGGTGACCACGCGCCGATCAAGCAGGGTGATGGTGCCGCGATCCTCTTCGGTGCGCAGCAGGCGCCCGCAGGCCTGGATCAGCCGCAGCGAGGCATCCGGCACGGCAATCTCCATGAACGGATTGCCGCCTCGGGCCTCGATCCATTCGGCCAGGGCGGCCTCGACCGGATCATCCGGCACGGCGAATGGGATCTTGGCAATTACCACGTGCTCGCAATAGGCACCCGGCAGGTCGACGCCTTCGGCGAAACTGGCCAGGCCGAACAGCACGCTGGAATCACCGCCATCGACCCGCGCCTTGTGCTTGTTGAGGGTTTCCTGCTTGGACAGGTTGCCCTGGATGAACACCTGCTTGCGCCAGTCGCGATCCAGGCCGTCGAACACGTCCTGCATCTGCTTGCGCGAGGAAAACAGCACCAGCGAACCGCGCGAACCTTCCACCAGCTCCGGCAGATCGCGGATGATCGCCGCCGTGTGGGCGGCGGCATCACGCGGGTCTGCGCGCAGGTCCGGCACTCGCAACACACCGGCATCGACGTGATGGAACGGGCTCGGCACGACGCTGGTGACCGCAGTTTTTGGCAGCCCGGCACGCATGCGGAAGCGATCGAACTTGCCCAGCGCAGTCAGGGTGGCCGAAGTCACCAGGGCGCCGTGGGCGACGTTCCACAGGTTGCGCCGGAGCATTTCGGCGGCGAGGATCGGGCTGGCATTGACCTCGATATCGAACAAGGCGCCGCTTTCGGCCAGGGTCAGCCAGCGGGCCATGGGCGGGCTGTCTTCCGGGTCTTCGGCAGTGAAAGCGGTCCACAGCTCCCAGTTGCCCTGGGCGCGCATCAACAGGCTGCCGAACAGCGGGTACCATTCTTCGGCCTGATGGCTGGCAATACCGATGTTGACCTCGCCATCCATGCCTTCCTTGAGCAGCTCGGTCAGACGGGTGAACAAGTCGTTCAGTCGCGAGAAGCCCTTCTTCAGCTCGATGCCCATCTCGCGCATGTGCTCGGGCACCACGCCGCCTTCGAAGCGATGGCGGGGCCGCTCGCGGCCTTCCGTGTCTTCGCCTGGGCGGAAATCGGCGACCTGTTCACAGGCGCTGAACATGAACTGCTGCTGGGCCTTGATCTCCCGAGCCAGTTCCGGCACCTGCTCGATCAGCTTGCCCAGGTCACCCGGCAGCGGGTGCTGGGCGAGTAGTTTGGTCAGGTTCTTGGCGGTCTGCTCGAGCCAGTCGGCGGTCGAGCGCAGCCGGGTGTAATGGGCGAAGTGGCCGATGGCCTTGTCGGGCAGGTGGTGGCCTTCGTCGAACACATAAATGGTGTCGCGCGGGTCCGGCAGCACGGCGCCGCCACCCAGGGCCAGGTCGGCCAGGACCATGTCATGGTTGGTAACGATCACGTCGACCTTGCCCATGCCTTCACGGGCCTTGTAGAAGGTGCATTGGCCGAAGTTCGGACAATGGCGCCCGGTGCACTGGCTGTGGTCGGTGGTCAGGCGCGCCCAGTCCTGGTCTTCCAGGGCCTGGGGCCAGCTGTCCCGGTCGCCATCCCAGCGGTTGCCGGCAAGTTTCTCGATCATGCTGGTGAACAGCTTCTGGCTGGCCTCATCGACCTCGATCCTGAAGCCTTCTTCTTCGAACAGCTGAGCGGTAGCCGATTGTGCCTGGCCTTCCTGCAACAGCACGTCGAGTTTCGACAGGCACAGGTAGCGGCCCCGACCCTTGGCCAGGGCGAAGCTGAAGTTCAGGCCACTGTTGCGCATCAGGTCGGGCAGGTCCTTGAAGACGATCTGCTCCTGCAGGGCAACCGTGGCGGTGGCGATCACCAGGCGCTTGCCGGCCGCCTTGGCCGCCGGGATCGAGGCCAGGCTGTAGGCAACCGTCTTACCGGTACCGGTACCGGCCTCGACTGCGACCACGGCCGGCTCACCGACGCGCCGACCTTCGTCGTCGCAGTCGATATCGCCAAGCACCTTGGCCACTTCGGCAATCATCAGGCGCTGGCCATAGCGGGGCTTGAGGCTCTTGGCTTCGAGAAAACGCGAATAGGCGCCCTGAATCGTGGTTTTGAGTTCGTTGCTGATCATGGTTTCGGGGCGCCCGAAGGGCTGGATAAATTTTCAGTGTTTCGATTGGGTCGCTATCATACCCCGCTATTGCCCTTTGCGCCGAATGGAGATCCCGATGCCCGTCTTTGCCCTGTCTTATAGCCTGCATGTTCTGGCCGCCCTGGTGTGGGTAGGCGGGATGTTCTTCGCCTGGCTGGTCCTGCGCCCGGCGGCGGTTGCAGCCCTGGACGGTCCCGCTCGTCTGCGCCTTTGGGTGGAAGTGTTTCAGCGTTTTTTCGTGTGGGTGTGGATGGCAATTGCGCTGTTGGCGATCAGCGGTATGCTCATGATCAACACGCGTTTTGCCAGCTTCGAAACGACACCGCGCCATGTCCAGGTGATGATCGGCGGCGGCATCGCGATGTTCGCCCTGTTCTTTCGTATCCAGTCGTTGCTGTACCCGGAGTTGCGCAAGGCGGTGCAGGCCGAAGACTGGCCTGCGGGCGCGGCGGCAATGGCGAAGATTCGGCGGATGGTCGGGATCAACCTGATGCTGGGGATTGCGGTGGTGCTGTCGGGTGGGGTGTTGTGGTGAATTGAAGGCCGGGGGGCTGCTACGCAGCCCATCGCCGGCAAGGCCGGCTCCCACAGGGTCGGCGTATTTTTTACAGGCGCTGCAAAATCAACTCCCCTGCCGCCCCGACCGAGCCCGGCTGACCCGCTGCCCCAGGCTTACCGGCAGCGCCGCCCGCAGTGCTGTAAACCAGACAACCCTTGCTCGCGCCACCAGCACCTGGCTTGCCCGCTGCCCCTGCGACGCCTGGCGCACCACCCTCTAGCTGCACCACTATGTGCTCGGCGGGGAAACCTGCCGGTAGCGCCAGCCGTACCCGGCCACCAGGCGCGCCATCATGGCCATTGCCACCGTTGTCGCCATTAGCCCCGCGGCTGGCCTGGCCCCAGGTACAGCCACCGGGCTTGCCGTTGGCGCCATCGAGGCCGACGTACCCCGGAGCACCGGCTCCACCACGGGCATCAATTGCCAAAGTCGACGCCTGCAGCTCATGCAACTGCAACTCCAGGTTGCGTCCGGCCTTTGCCGCCTTTTCATACGTACCCGGCGCACCATGGGCGACAATCTGGCTGCCCTCGCCCAAACTGGCCCGGCTCACTTCGATCTGCAGGGTGGTCTCTGCCGGCACGATGGCAATCCGCGCCTCTTGGCCCAGGTGCAACTCATCGACCTTGAGATCGACCAGGCTGGCGGGCAACAACAGGGTGGCGGAATCAGCAACGTCCAGGCGCTGCAAGTGCACGACGCTGGACTTGTTTGGCAAGCGCAGCACCGAGTGGGCGGCCACGCTGATGGCATCGGCCAGGGCCAGGGGGCTGAACAACGCGGCCAGAATGATCAATTTACGCATGAGCAGCTTCCTTGCGGGGTGCCGGAATTGAAAGAACATGAAAAATACCGACCAGCAGGATCTGCAAGCGATCGAACCAACGGTGGCTGCGCTCGCGCAAGCAACCATTGAACATCAACACTTCCAGCAGGTGCAGGCCAAGCAGGGCAGCACCGGCGGCATTGATCAGCAGGTGGAAGGGGTGCTCCAGCGGGATCAGCAGATTCACCAGTACCACCCACCAGAACACTACGGTAAGGGCCTTGGCCAACCCCAGTAAGCCTTGCATAGGCGCCCCCTGTTGTTATTTTTCACAGGCGATGCCAGGTACGCTGGCATCGCCTGCAACAGTAACGGCTGACACAGCCCTTGTGCCAGCGCTTCGATCAATTAAGGTGCAGCTCCACCCTGCGGTTCTGCGCGCGGCCGGCATCGGTCGAGTTGTCGGCGATCGGCTGGCTTTCGCCACGGCCCTGGCTGGTGACTTTCGACGGCGCCAGGCCCTGACTGATCAGATACTCGGCAACGCTACTCGCACGCCGCTCGGAGAGTGCCTGGTTGTAGGCATCGGAACCCTGACTGTCGGTATGGCCGATGACCTTGACGCTGACGACGTTGGCGCCATTGAGCTTGCCGGTCAGCGCCTGCAGCTGTTGATGGGCCGCGCTGGTCAGTTCCGCTGAGTCGTAGGCGAACATCACGGCGCCCTGATCGTTGAGGGTGATCACTTCTGAAGTAGCCGCAGGTTCCGTCGTTTTCTGACTGGTCGGGTACTGCGGCAGCGGGCAACCGGTGTGGCTGACCGCAGTGTTGGCCGGTGTATCGGGGCAACGGTCGCGACGGTCGAACACGCCGTCTTCATCTTTGTCACCGTCCTGGGCATAACAGATCAGGCCGCCGGCAATTGCACCGGCGGCACCGGCGCCGGCTGCCCAGGCGGAGCTTTCGATAGCGCCCAGGCCACCACCGACCAAGCCGCCCAGCAGACTGCAGATAGGCCAGGTCCTTTGATTGAGTGGGGCGCTGCCATCGCTGTGGGTCGCGCAACCGGAGAGCAGGCTTGCGGCCATAAGGACCGGCAGCGCAGCCTTGGAGAGAACACTCATGAGAATTGCTCCTGTGTCACCGGCCTCTACCGGTCACACAGGAGTAAAGACCGGCCTGCGGTACTTCTCAAGCCGCAGGCCGCTGGCGCTTCAGCGCTCGATGCGAATTTCCGTACGACGGTTCTGCGCCCGGCCATCGGCAGTGGCATTGTCGGCCACCGGCTGGGTTTCACCCGCGCCCTGTACCGAGACAAAGCTGGCGCGTGGCACACCGCTCTCGATCAGGTACTCGGTGACCGAATGGGCGCGGCGTTCCGAGAGTTTCTGGTTGTAGGCATCGGAGCCTTTGCTGTCGGTATGGCCGGTGACGCTCAAGCGCGCGCTCGCCGCTTCGTTTTTCAGGCGCGTGGCAATGGTATTGAGGCGTTCCTTGTCGGCCGCGGTCAGCTTGGCCGAATCGAATTCGAAGTGAACATCACGGATGACAATGACCTCTTCCTTGACCACGGCCACTTCTTCAACCACGGCTACAGGCTCTGGTGGACAGCCGTTGGCATCGACCTGCACGCCACGCGGTGTGCCCGGGCACTTGTCGCGGCTGTCTGGCACGCCATCGCCATCTTCGTCGCCATCACCATGGGCCCAGCAGTAGCCCGCCGCCAGGCCACCGCCCAGCAACGCGCCCCAGCCTGCCCAGCTGGAACTTTCGATGGCGCCCAAGGCTGCGCCGCCTACGCCCCCGACGGCAGCACACTTCGGCCAGTCGGTTTTTTGCAAACCTGCACAACCAGTCAACACGCTGGTTAGCAGAACCAGAGGTAATGCTGTGCGTACTATGCTCATTTTGATGCATCTCCTAGGGGGAATCGGTGCAAAACCGATGCTCTGGGAGTAAAGACCGCCTCATTGATATCCGCCAGCAATAGGCCATGATGCGACGGCGCAGCACTATGCCAAGTGACGCCAGACCGTTAATCTTGACGCATCTGACCGAGGATTCCCGATGATGGACGGCTTTTCCCAACGCACTCCGCAACAGGCCCTCGCCGCCCTGCTCGATCGCCACGTACCGCAACGCCTGCTATTGATAGGTGAGCGATTTCCGGCCCTGGAGGCTTTCGCCCTGGCCCATCCCGAGGTGCACATCGACGTCGCCAGCCCCGGCCCGCTACCTGTGGAGCTGGCAGCGCAACGCTTCGACCTGGCGCTGCTGGTCGATTGCCTGGAGCACCTGCCCAAACGCGATGGCCTGCAGTTGCTCGGCGGCATCCGCAACCTCAATACCAGCCGCGTGGCGGTGCTGGCCGACTTGAGCGCCTGCGGCTGGCAGGAGACCGACTTCTTTGCCCTGGCGTTGCAGGCCAGCGAAAAATTCAAGCGGGATGCGCAGGTTCTGAACCTGTTCACCTATGATCTACGTGAATACAAACAGGTCCCGGACTGGCTCAACGCCAAGTTCTGGGCCAACCCGGAAAATTTTGGCAAGTACTGGTGGTGAAGCAATGAGTATCTCGGTTTGTCCCTGCGGTAGCGGCGATCTGCTTGATACCTGTTGCGGGCATTATCACGCAGGGCTTCCCGCCCCCGACGCACAGACCCTGATGCGTTCACGCTACAGCGCCTACGTGCTGGGGCTGGTCGACTACCTGGTGACCACCACCCTGCCGGTGCAGCAGGCAGGGCTCGATCGCGAGGCGATCAAGGCCTGGAGCCAGCAAAGCACCTGGCTGGGCCTTGAGGTGGAAAGCGCCGAGGTGTTCGGTGGCAAGCCTGAACATGCGTTCGTGACCTTCACCGCCCGCTGGCACGACAACGACGGCGAGCATTGCCACCGCGAACGCTCGGCTTTCGTGCAGAACCAGGGCTGCTGGTACTTCATCGACCCCACGGTTGGCCTCAAGGCCACGCGCAACGATCCCTGCCCGTGCAACAGCGGGCAGAAATTCAAGAAGTGCTGCTCCAGTTACCTGGGTAGCTGAGCCTGATGGCCCGCCTGTTGCTGATCGGCGTTTTGCTACTGCAACTGGCGGGTTGCGCCAGCTGGCTGGACGCTGACTATCAGGACCCGCAGGTCCATCTGCTCAAGGTCGAACCGCTGAAGATGCGCCTGCTGCAACAGGAGTTCGTGCTCCATGTGCAGGTCGACAACCCCAATGACAGCCGTCTGTTCATCCGTTACCTGGGCTACAAGGTGCTGATCAACGACCTGCCGCTGACCGAAGGCGAAGCCAGCCTGTGGCGCAGCGTCGGCCCTCACGCGCGGCGCACCTTCAAGATTGCGGTGCGCACCAACCTCTGGCAGCAGGTCAAACCCCTGGCAAAACTGCTCAAGGGCGCCGAGGGTCCATTGCGCTATCGCCTGGAAGGTGAGCTCAGCAGCGGATTATTCTTCGCTCGCGACCTGCACTTGTCGCGCAGTGGTGAGATAATTCCCGGCGATCTTATTCCGGAGTAACCCAAGATGACCCAGCAACCCCATGTCCATGGCCCTGACTGCAACCACGATCATGATCACCACGACCATGACCATGGCCATGTACACGGCCCGCACTGCAACCACGGCCACCAGGAGCCGGTGCGCAACGCCCTGAAGGACGTCGGCCGCAACGATCCGTGCCCATGCGGCAGCAGCAAGAAGTTCAAGAAGTGCCACGGGGCCTGATCGCGGCCCCATAGCAGTGGTCGCCGCTTGTGTCCTGCGCAGGCGCGACCGCTAGCCCCACCCTTTCAGGCTTGACGTCACGTCAGCTACTGAAAATAAAGGCTGCGCCCCGCTTGCATGGCGTGATCGCGCTCACTAACGTAGCGCCTTTTACCGCCACGCCCTGCAGGAGCCTGAACATGGCCGCGCCAGCCCTTCCCCCTTTTACCCCCCGGTTCGGCGTAGCCGCTGCGTTGCTCGGGCTGCTCAGCCTGGGTGGCTGCCAGATGGCCGGCCAGCGTGACAGCGTGCTGCCCAGTACCGGCGTGCAGCCGCTCAAGGGCCTGGCGCAGAATGTTTCGGTACGCCGCAACGCCATGGGCATGCCGCTGATCGAATCGAGCAACTTCCACGACGCACTGTTCGCCCTGGGTTACGTCCACGCCGGTGACCGTATCGGCCAGATGGTCGGCATGCGCCTGCTGGCTCAAGGTCGCCTGGCGGAAATGGCCGGCGCCGATGTGCTGGAAGTCGACCGCCTGATGCGCGCGGCCAACCTCAAGGCCAGCGCCAACCAGCTGTACGCCGATGCCTCGCCACGCCTCAAGCGTTTCTTCGAGGTGTATGCCCGCGGGGTCAACGCTTATATGTTCCGCTACCGCGACAAGCTGCCGGCGCCACTGGCGCAGAGTGGCTACCGCCCGGAATACTGGAAGCCCGAGGACTCGGCGCTGATCTTCTGCCTGTACAACTTCAGCCAGTCGGTCAACCTGCAGGAAGAACTCGCCGCCCTGGGCCTGGCGCAAAAAGTCGGCACCGACAAGCTGGCCTGGCTGTTGCCAAGCTACCCTGACGAGCCCCTGGCCCTGGCCGAAACCGACAAGCTCAAAGGCCTGAACCTGAACACCCAGCTGGCGGGCCTGGCGCCACTGACGGCGGTCAGCGAACAATTGGCCGCGCTCAACCTGCTCGGCACGGCCGGCTCCAGCAACTGGGCGATTGCCCCGCAGCGCAGCCGCAGCGGCAAGAGCCTGATGGCCAGCGACAACCTCGGCGCCTGGGCCATGAGCCCGGTGCAGATCCGTTCGCCCAAGTACCAGGCCGCGGGCGTGTCGATTGCCGGCCTGCCGCTGGTGCTCTCCGGCTACAACGGCAAGCTGGCCTGGAGCGCCAGTGCGGTGATGGCCGACAACCAGGACCTGTTCCTGGAAAAACTGCGCAAGGAAGGCAGCCGCCTGATGTACCAGGCCGACGGCAAATGGCTGCCGGCCCAGGCACGCAACGAGACCTTCTTCATCAAGGACCAGCGCCCGCTGCGTGAAACCCTGTACGACACCCGCCACGGCACCCTGCTCGGCCAACCGCAGAATGCCAGCCTGGGCCTGGCCCTGCGCATGCCTGAGCTCAAGGGCGACCAGAGCCTGGATGCGTTCTTCAACCTGTCGCGGGCGCAGAATGTCGAGCGCGCCTTCGACAACACCCGCGAGATTGGCGCTGCGGCGCTGAACTTCGTGTTTGCCGACGCCAGCAATATCGGCTGGCAAGTCAGCGGACGCTTCCCCAACCGCCGCGAAGGCCAGGGCCTGCTGCCGTCGCCGGGCTGGGACGGTCGCTACGACTGGGACGGCTACGCCGACCCGATGCTCCACCCCTACGACCAGGACCCGCCCCAGGGCTGGATCGGCAATGCCAACCAGCGCAGCGTGCCCAAGGGCTATGGTATGCAGCTGTCCAACAGCTGGTACTACCCCGAGCGCGCCGAGCGCCTGGCGCAACTGGCCGGCAACGGCAAGCACGACAGCCGCAGCCTGATGCTGATGCAAAACGACCAGACCACGCTGTTTGCCGACAAGCTGAAAAAGATGTTCCAAGCCCCCGGCATGGCCCAACCGCTGGAACAGGCGATCGACGCCCTGCCTGCCGAGCAACGGACCAAGGCCCGCGAGGCCTACACCCGCTTGATGGCCTTCGATGGTCGGCTGAGTACCACTTCGGCAGATGCCGCCCTGTACCAACTGTTCCTGCAGGAAAGCGCCAAGCTGACCTTCCTCGACGAGCTCGGCCCTGAATCCAGCCCGAGCTGGCAGGCCTTCGTCGGCAACGCCCGGCTGTCGTACTCGGCCCAGGCCGACCACTTGCTCGGTCGCGAAGACAGCCCGTTCTGGGACGATCAGAAAACCGCGCAAAAAGAAGACAAGCCGGCCATTCTCGCCCGCAGCCTGGCAGCAGCAATCACTGCCGGCGAAGCGCAACTGGGCAATAATCAGCGCACCTGGCAATGGGGCAAGCTGCACCAGTACCGCTGGCCGGCGCCGACTTTCCATGGACTGGGTGACGCGGTCAGTCGCGGCCCGCTGGCCACGGGCGGCGACCACAGCACCTTGAACCTTGCGCCCTATGCCTGGGGCAAGGACTTCAACGCGCAATTGGCACCGTCACTGCGCATGGTGGTGGACTTCGGCCAGATTGAACCGCTGCAACTGCAAAGCAGCAGCGGCCAGTCCGGCAACCCGGCCAGCCCGCACTTTGCCGATGCTCTGGATGCCTGGTTCAAGGGCCGCTACATGAGCCTGCCGCTGCAACCACAAAACTTCGACCGCGCCTACGGCAACAAGCGCCTGACCCTGGTGCCGGGCAGGTAAAACCGCGCAATCCGCATGCGCAGCCGGTGCAATGCCGGCTGCGCTGATCCATATCAACAGCCCCCGCCGGCAAATCCCTTACAACGAAACTGAGGCAAGTTTCGTTACCCGCCTCTGCCTGATGAACCATAAAAACGATTGCAGCCCTGCGCCCAGGGGACCACCCCAGGCCAGGTGACTAAAGGAATAATGCAATGGCATCTGCCTTCTCCCGTCTGGCCCTGGTGGCCACGACCGTGTTCTCGTTCTCCGTCCTCGCCAGCGAGCCGTCCCCGGCAGCGGCGGCCGACAGCGAACTGCTTGCCCGAGGCAAATACATCGCCCAGCTCGGCGACTGCATTGCCTGCCACACCGCCCCGCAAGCACCGGAAATGGCCGGTGGCCTGCAACTGAAAACGCCGATGGGTACCATCTACTCCAGCAACATCACCCCCGACCCGGACACCGGCATCGGCCGCTACAGCTTCGAGCAGTTCGACAAGGCCATGCGCGAAGGCGTGACTCCGGACGGCACCAACCTCTACCCGGCAATGCCCTACCCGTCCTACGCGAAAATGAGCGAAGCGGACATGCGCGCCCTGTACGCCTATCTGATGCAGGGCGTGACGCCGATCAGCCAGTCCAACCAGGAAGCGGACATGAGCTGGCCGTTCAACATGCGCTGGGGCCTGTCGCTGTGGAACTTCGCCTTCGTCGACAGCGAGCCCTTCGAGCCCGATCCCGCCAAGGACGAAGTGCTCAATCGGGGTGCCTACCTGGTGCAGGGCCTGGGCCATTGTGGTGCCTGCCATACCCCGCGCGGCATCGCCTTCCAGGAAAAGGCCATGAGCGACGCCGGCCGCAGCGGCAAGCACTTCCTCGCCGGTGAAACCGTGGAGCATTGGCAGGCCCTGAGCCTGCGCAACCTGTGGACGGTGCAAGACACCGTGCAATTGCTCAAGACCGGGCAGAACCGCTTTGCCACGGTGTCGGGCAACATGGCCGACGTCATTCATCACAGTACCCAGCACTTCAGCGACGGCGACCTGGTGGCCATCGCCAGCTACCTGAAATCGCTGCCGCCGGGCAAGGATGACCTGCCGATGCCGGATATTCCGCTGGCCGCAGCCGTCGCCCCGGATGACCTGTTCAGCAGCCGCGGCGGCCTGGGCTACACCCAGTTCTGCAGCGATTGCCACCGCCCGGACGGGCGTGGGGTCCCGGGCCTGTTCCCGCCGTTGGCCGGCAACCCGAGCATCGCCTCGGCCAACCCGACCTCCTTGCTGCACATCACCCTCACCGGCTGGGAGACCGCGCAAACCGCCACCCATTCGCGGATCTACACCATGCCGGGCTTCGCCCGCCTGGCCGATGAAGAAATCGCCGAAATCCTGAGTTTCGTGCGTAGCCGCTGGGGCAACGACAGCTCGCCGATCACCGCCAAACAGGTGAAAACCCTGCGTGGCCAGCTCAACCCGCAGACCACCGACTCAACGGCGTTTGAAACCCCGCGCCTGGCCAACCTGCTCGCCGCAGCCAACGCCGACCAGGTGATCCGTGGCATGCGCCTGCACTTGCAGACCCGCGAGTTGCTGCCGGACAACGTTGGCAACGCGCTGAACTGCACCAGTTGCCACCTCAACGCCGGTACCGTGGCCGACGGCTCGCCGTTTGTCGGCGTTTCGGCGTTCTTCCCCAGCTACGCACCCCGGGCGGGCAAGGAAGTCACCCTTGAAGAGCGCATCAATGGCTGCTTCCGTCGTTCGATGAACGGCAAGCCGCTGCCGCCGCAATCAGCGGACATGCAGGCGATGGTGGCCTATTTCGACTGGATGAAAATGAACACCCAGCCGGGCGACAAAGTGGCCGGGCGCGGGGTCGGCAAGATCGATACCGCGATCAAGCCGGACCTGGACAACGGCAAGCAGGTGTATGCCGAACAATGTGCAGTGTGCCATGGCAGCAATGGCGAGGGCCTGGCCCGTGAAGACGGCAGCCTGGTGTACCCGCCGCTGTGGGGCGATCAGTCGTTCAACATCGGCGCCGGCATGGCCCGCACCTATACCGCCGCAGCGTTCGTCAAACGCAACATGCCGATCGGCTTCCACGAGAAGTTCCCGCTGGGCCAGGGTGGCTTGAGTGATCAGGAAGCGGTGGATGTCGCAGCCTGGTTCTCGCAGCAGCCACGGCCGGACTTCCCGGACAAGGTCAAGGATTGGCCTAACGGTGGCAAGCCGGTGGATGCGCGCTACTGAGGCTATTCAGGGCCGCGCTGCGGTCCATCGCTGACAAGGCCAGCTCCCACAGAATGTGGGCGCTGGCCTGGAATATGGTGTGAAACTTGCTATCACTGTGTTGTCTGGCATCGACCGGTAACGGCTTTGTGCCACCCCAACACTTTGCGAATCCAAGGACACACAATGAAAAAAGCATGGCTGACGCTTTCCGCACTCGCGTTGTGTCTGGCTGCGGGGAATACCCTGGCCAAGGAATACAAGGAGCTGCGCTTTGGCGTCGATCCGTCTTATGCACCGTTCGAATCGAAAGCCGCCGACGGTACCCTGGTGGGCTTCGATATCGACCTGGGCAATGCCATCTGTGCTGAGCTCAAGGTCAAGTGCAAGTGGGTGGAAAGCGACTTCGACGGCATGATTCCGGGGCTCAAGGCCAATAAGTTCGATGGCGTGATCTCGTCGATGACCGTTACCCCGGCGCGCGAGAAAGTCATCGACTTCTCCAATGAACTGTTCTCCGGCCCCACCGCCCTGGTATTCAAGAAAGGCTCGGGCCTGACTGCCGACCCGGCCTCGCTCAAAGGCAAGACCGTCGGCTATGAGCAAGGCACCATCCAGGAAGCCTATGCCAAGGCAGTGCTGGATAAAGCCGGAGTCAAGACCCAGGCCTACCAGAACCAGGACCAGGTCTACGCCGACCTGACCTCCGGACGCCTGGATGCCTCGATCCAGGACATGCTCCAGGCTGAACTGGGCTTCCTCAAATCGCCAAAAGGCGTCGACTACGAAGTCAGCCAGCCGGTCGAAAGCGAATTGCTGCCGTCCAAGACCGCCATCGGTATCAAAAAAGGTAACACTGAGCTCAAGGCGCTCCTGGATAAAGGTATCAAAGCGTTACACGACGATGGCACCTACGCCACGATCCAGAAAAAACACTTCGGTGACCTGAACCTCTACAGCGGCAAATAACCATTGGGGGAACCGGTAACGCCGGTTCCCCCATGATCGTGTCTACTGGCATAGGTTCGTTTCATGTTCGAAGACCTGCTGCAGTTCCTGGGGCTCTCGGCATTCAGCTTGAAGGGCTTTGGCCCCTTGCTGCTGCAGGGCACCTGGATGACCATCAAATTATCCATCATGTCGCTGCTGGTCAGCGTTGGCCTGGGCCTGCTCGGCGCCAGCGCCAAGCTCTCGCCGGTGCGCCCGCTGCGCCTGATCGCCCAGGCCTACACCACGCTGATTCGCGGGGTGCCGGACCTGGTACTGATGCTGCTGATTTTCTACAGCCTGCAAACCTGGCTGACGACCCTGACCGATACCATGGAATGGGAATACATCGAAATCGACCCGTTTGCCGCCGGGGTCATCACCCTCGGTTTCATCTACGGCGCCTATTTCACCGAAACCTTCCGCGGCGCCATCCTCGCCGTGCCCCGTGGCCAGGTCGAAGCAGCAACCGCCTACGGCCTCAAGCGCCTGCAACGCTTTCGCTTCGTGGTCTTCCCGCAAATGATGCGCTTCGCCCTGCCGGGCATCGGCAACAACTGGATGGTGATGCTCAAGGCCACCGCCCTGGTGTCGATCATCGGCCTGGCCGACCTGGTCAAGGCCGCCCAGGATGCCGGCAAAAGCAGCTACCAGCTGTTCTACTTCCTGGTGGTCGCGGCCTTCATCTACCTGTTGATCACCAGTGCCTCGAACGTGGGCCTGCGCTGGCTGGAACGGCGCTATAACGTCGGCACCCGGGAGGCCATCCGATGATCGAACTCCTGCAGGAATACTGGCGCGACTTCCTCTACACCGACGGCACCCACATCACCGGCCTGGCCATGACCATGTGGCTGCTGACCGCGTCGCTGGCCATCGGCTTCGTGGTCTCGATCCCGCTGTCGATTGCGAGGGTTTCGCCGCGCTTCTGGATTCGCTGGCCGGTGCAGTTCTACACCTACCTGTTCCGCGGCACGCCGTTGTATATCCAGTTGCTGATCTGCTACACCGGGATCTACAGCCTGGAAGCGGTACGCGCCCAGCCAATGCTCGACAGCTTTTTTCGCGATGCGATGAATTGCACCATCCTCGCCTTCGCCCTCAACACCTGCGCCTACACCACGGAGATTTTCGCCGGGGCGATCCGCAGCATGAACCACGGTGAAGTCGAGGCCGCCAAGGCCTACGGCCTGCGCGGCTGGAAACTTTATGCTTATATCATCATGCCGTCGGCGCTGCGCCGTTCGCTGCCGTACTACAGCAACGAGGTGATCCTGATGCTGCATTCCACCACGGTGGCCTTCACCGCCACCGTGCCGGACATCCTCAAGGTCGCCCGCGACGCCAACTCGGCCACGTTTCTGACATTCCAGTCGTTTGGCATTGCCGCCGTGATCTACCTGTGCGTGACTTTTGCCCTGGTAGGGCTGTTCCGCCTCGCCGAACGTCGCTGGCTGGCTTTTCTAGGACCGACTCACTAGGACTGATATGCATCACTCGACTCACGACATTCTGGCACCGGTGCCCGGCATTGCCCGCCAGATCCACAGCTTCCACTTCGGCCCGCGTGACGCCGGCAAAATCTACATCCAGGCTTCGCTGCATGCCGACGAACTGCCCGGCATGCTGGTGGCCTGGCACCTCAAGCAACGCCTGGGTGAACTGGAGGCCCAGGGCCGGTTGCGCCGCGAGATCGTGCTGGTGCCGATCGCCAATCCGGTGGGCCTGGAACAGGTGCTGATGGATGTGCCGCTGGGCCGTTACGAACTGCAAAGCGGCGAGAACTTCAACCGCCACTTCGTCGACCTGAGCGACCAGATCGGCGACCAGATCGCCGATCACCTGAACCAGGACCCGCAGCACAACATCGCCCTGATCCGCGAAAGCCTGCGCCGCGCCCTGGATGCCCATGCCGCCCACACCCCCCTGCAATCCCAGCGTCTGACCCTGCAGCGCCTGGCCTGCGATGCCGAGATGGTGCTCGACCTGCACTGCGACTTCGAAGCCGTAGCGCACCTGTACACCACCCCGGAAGCCTGGCCACAGGTCGAGCCGCTGTCACGCTACCTCGGCGCCCAGGCCAGCCTGCTGGCCACCGATTCGGGTGGCCAGTCCTTCGATGAATGCTTCACCCTGGTCTGGTGGCAATTGCAGCAGCGCTTCGGCAAGCAGTTCCCGATCCCCCAGGGCAGCTTCTCGGTGACCGTCGAGTTGCGTGGCCAGGGCGATGTCAGCCATCCGCTGGCCGAACAGGACTGTGCGGCAATCCTCGACTACCTGACCCGTTACGGCGCCATCGACGGCGAACCGGCCGCCCTGCCCGCCCTGAGCTACCCGGCAACGCCGTTGGCCGGTGTGGAGCCGGTGGCAACTGCGCTGGGCGGCTTGCTGGTATTCCACGTCAAACCGGGCCAGTACCTGCAGGCCAATGAACTGATCGCCGAAGTCATCGACCCGTTGACCGACCGGGTAACCCCGGTGCGCAACACCCAGCCCGGCCTGCTCTATGCCCGCTCGCTGCGGCGCATGGCCACCGCCGGCATGGTCATCGCTCACGTGGCCGGCAACCAGGCCTACCGCAGCGGCTACCTGTTGTCGCCTTGAATCTCACCTTTAGAGCCTGCGCATGTACAAACTGACCATCGAAGACCTGCACAAACGCTACGGCGAGCACCATGTGCTCAAGGGCGTTTCGCTCAAAGCGAAGACCGGCGACGTGATCTGCCTGATCGGCGCCAGCGGCTCGGGCAAGAGTACCTTCCTGCGTTGCATCAACTTCCTCGAGCAACCCAACGAAGGCAGCATGACCCTCGACGGCAAGCCGGTGCACATGACCCAGGACCATCATGGCCTGCATGTCACCGACCCGGACGAACTGCAGCGCCTGCGCACACGCCTGGCCATGGTGTTCCAGCACTTCAACCTGTGGAGCCACCTGAGCGTGCTGGACAACATTGCCATGGCGCCGCGGCGGGTGTTGGGGGTGAGCAAGCACGAAGCCGAAGAACGCGCCCGGCGCTACCTGGACAAGGTCGGCCTGGCGCCACGGGTGGCGGATCAGTACCCGGCATTCCTCTCCGGCGGCCAGCAACAACGGGTGGCGATCGCCCGGGCACTGGCGATGGAACCTGAAGTCATGCTGTTCGATGAGCCGACCTCGGCCCTCGACCCGGAGCTGGTCGGCGAAGTGCTGCGGGTGATTCAGGGGCTGGCCGAAGAAGGCCGGACCATGATCATGGTTACCCACGAAATGGCCTTCGCGCGCAAAGTGGCGAGCCAGGTGATGTTCCTCCACCAGGGCCTGGTGGAGGAACAAGGGCCGCCGGAAGAGGTGCTGGGCAATCCGAAGAGCGAACGCCTGCGTCAGTTCTTGAGCGGCAACCTCAAGTAGGGCTCAGGCGACGGGTGCCGGCGGTGGCTCGTCCGGCAAGGTCGGCTCACCGGGTTCCATCGGCGGATTATCGCCTGGTTGCGGCGAGTCCGGAGTGTCTGGATCAGGCTGACCGGGCACGCCGCCTGCCTGCACGATGTGCGGGTGCGGATGAGCCAGCAACGACCAGGCCAACACCCCAACGCTGTTGGGTTGCAGCACGGCCAGCTTGGCACTGATGGTCGGGTCGAGTTTCATGGGCTGCTCCTGGTTGACGTCCGCCTGGCGTGGTGCCGGACGGAACGGTTCAACTCTTTGGAGTCTGCCGGCGGCGAGGAATTCCCTCGTTTTGTCGCCTCAGGTGCGTGGCAGGGTGACGCCGCGCTGGCCCTGGTACTTGCCGCCACGGTCCTTATAGGACACTTCGCATTCTTCATCGGACTCGAGGAAGAGCATCTGCGCCACGCCTTCGTTGGCGTAGATCTTTGCCGGCAGTGTGGTGGTGTTGGAGAACTCCAGGGTCACGTGACCTTCCCACTCAGGCTCGAGCGGGGTGACGTTGACGATGATGCCGCAACGGGCATAGGTGCTCTTGCCCAGGCAGATGGTCAGCACGTTACGCGGGATACGGAAGTATTCGACGGTACGGGCCAGGGCGAACGAGTTCGGCGGGATGATGCAGACGTCGCTCTTGACGTCGACGAAGCTGCCGGCGTCGAAATTCTTCGGATCGACGGTCGCCGAGTTGATGTTGGTGAACACCTTGAACTCGTCGGCGCAGCGCACGTCGTAGCCGTAGCTGGAGACGCCGAAGGAGATCAGCCGATTATCGCTCTCACCGCGCATCTGGCGCTCGACGAACGGCTCGATCATGCCGTGCTCCTGCGCCATGCGGCGAATCCACTTGTCCGATTTGATGCTCATGGCGGGGGTGTCCTGAAATTGCGTGGTGAAAAAATTCTGTGCGGCATCTTACCGGGCCCGGCGCCGGGTTCAAAGTTCCATGCTGCATCAACCGTCGGATCCACGTATGACGGGGCCTGCACGGGGGCCCCAGGCACCGTCAGTCATGAATTATGAGAAAGCATCACAAGACCATTGGCACGTTCTGGAAAAAGGGTTAAGGTGACGCCACTGTGCTGCACGTGTCACTGAGAATATCTACCTGATGCAAGATTTCGATCAACCCATCTTCATGAATTTTCTGCCTCTTTGCACTCAGTCTCGGCCAGGGCGTTTCCTGAGTCGTAGTTAACTTTGTCCAAGGAGACAGACCATGTCCAATCGCCAAACCGGTACCGTTAAGTGGTTCAACGATGAAAAAGGCTTCGGCTTCATCACCCCACAATCCGGTGACGACCTGTTCGTACACTTCAAAGCCATCAAGGCTGACGGCTTCAAGAGCCTGAAAGAAGGCCAAGCGGTCTCTTTCATCGCTACCCGCGGTCAGAAAGGCATGCAGGCTGAAGAAGTAGAAGTTATCTAACTTCCGCTTTACAGCTTGAAGAAAGCCCCGCCCTTAACAGGTGGGGCTTTTTTTATGCCCTGATTTTAGGCTGCCTGGTGGCCCATCGCTGGCAAGCCAGCTCCCACAAGGTCCAGTGCATGCAGAACCTGTGGGAGCTGGCTTGCCAGCGATAGCATCACCTCAATCTTCGCTGATAGTGATATTCGGCATCGCCGGTGCCGCCGCTTCCTGCAACACGATCCGCGCCCCCACCTGGCGGGCCAGCTCCTGGTAAACCATGGCAATCTGGCTTTCCGGCTCGGCAATCGCCGTCGGCTTGCCGCTGTCGGCCTGCTCACGGATCAGCATCGACAAAGGCAACGATGCCAACAGCTCGACACCGTACTGGGCCGCCAGCTTCTCGCCACCGCCTTCGCCGAACAGATGCTCGGCATGGCCGCAGTTCGAGCAGATGTGCACGGCCATGTTCTCGACCACACCCAGCACCGGAATGTTGACCTTGCGGAACATCTCCACGCCCTTCTTGGCATCGAGCAACGCCAGGTCCTGCGGCGTGGTGACGATGACCGAACCGGCCACCGGGACTTTCTGCGCCAGGGTCAGCTGGATGTCGCCAGTGCCCGGCGGCATGTCGATCACCAGGTAGTCGAGGTCGTCCCAGGCGGTCTGGGTTACCAGCTGCAGCAGTGCCCCGGAGACCATCGGCCCGCGCCAGACCATCGGCGTGTTGTCGTCGGTCAGAAACGCCATGGACATGACCTCGACACCATGGGCCTTGAGCGGCACGAACCACTTCTGCTCGCGGATCTGCGGCCGTGTACCTTCGGCGATACCGAACATCACGCCCTGGCTCGGGCCATAGATGTCGGCATCGAGAATCCCCACCCGCGCACCTTCACGGGCCAGGGCCAGGGCCAGGTTGGCGGCGGTGGTCGACTTGCCGACACCGCCCTTGCCCGAGGCTACGGCGATGATGTTCTTGACGTTGGCCAGGCCCGGAATCTGCGCCTGGGCCTTGTGCGCGGCGATGACGCAGTTGATCTCGACCCGCGCCGAGGCAACCCCGTCGATACCTTCGACGGCCGTTTGCAGAACTTGCGCCCAACCGTTCTTGAACAGGTCGGCGGCATAGCCCAGTTGCAGTTGCACGCTGACGCGATCGCCCTGGATATCGATGGCCTGGACACAGCCGGCGCTGACCGGGTCCTGGTTCAGGTAAGGGTCGGTGTACTGGCGAAGAACGGCTTCGACGGCTGCGCGAGTGACGGCACTCATGGAGACTCCCGTGATAAAGACTGAGCAAAACAGACCACTATGCTAACCCGCCATACATCCTCAGATACGTCCATGGGGTGAAATATATTTCCCGGCGTTTTATAGTGGCCGATCACCGTTTCATCTCAAGTAGCCGAAAAAAGTAGCCGAGCCCCCATGTCCGAGCCACGTCAGATTCTCGTCACCAGCGCCCTGCCCTATGCCAATGGTTCCATTCACCTTGGCCATATGCTCGAGTACATCCAGACAGACATGTGGGTGCGCTTCCAGAAGCTTCGCGGCAACCAGTGCATTTATGTCTGCGCTGACGACGCCCACGGTTCGGCCATCATGCTGCGCGCCGAGAAGGAAGGCATCACTCCTGAACAGCTGATTGCCGCCGTCCAGGCCGAGCACAGCGGGGATTTCGCCGATTTCCTGGTCGATTTCGACAACTTCCACTCGACCCACGCCGAAGAAAACCGCGAGCTGTCGAGCCAGATCTATCTCAAGCTGCGTGACGCCGGGCACATTGCCACCCGTTCGATCACCCAGTACTTCGACCCGGACAAGAAAATGTTCCTGGCCGACCGCTTCATCAAGGGCACCTGCCCCAAGTGCGCCGCTGAAGACCAGTACGGCGACAATTGCGAAAAATGCGGCGCCACCTATGCGCCGACCGAGCTGAAGAACCCCAAGTCGGCGATCTCCGGCGCCACCCCGGTGCTCAAGGACTCGCAGCACTTCTTCTTCAAGCTGCCCGACTTCCAGGCCATGCTCCAGCAGTGGACCCGCAGCGGCACACTGCAGGACGCGGTTGCCAACAAGATCGCCGAATGGCTGGATGCCGGCCTGCAGGAATGGGATATCTCCCGTGACGCGCCGTACTTCGGCTTCGAGATCCCCGACGAGCCGGGCAAGTACTTCTACGTCTGGCTGGACGCACCGATCGGCTACATGGCCAGCTTCAAGAACCTCTGCGCACGCCGCCCGGAGCTGGACTTCGATGCGTTCTGGAACAAGGACTCGAAAGCCGAGCTGTACCACTTCATCGGCAAGGACATCGTCAACTTCCACGCCCTGTTCTGGCCAGCCATGCTCGAAGGCGCCGGCTACCGCAAGCCGACCGGCATCAACGTGCACGGCTACCTGACCGTCAACGGCTCGAAGATGTCCAAGTCGCGCGGCACCTTCATCAAGGCCCGCACCTACCTGGATCACCTGGCGCCGGAATACCTGCGCTACTACTACGCCTCCAAGCTGGGCCGCGGCGTCGACGACCTCGACCTGAACCTGGAAGACTTCATCCAGAAGGTCAACTCCGACCTGGTTGGCAAGGTGGTCAACATTGCCAGCCGTTGCGCCGGCTTCATCCACAAGGGCAACGACGGCGTAATGGTTGACGGCGACGCCGCGCCTGAGCTGACCGAAGCTTTCCTCGCCGCCGCGCCGGGCATTGCGGAAGCCTACGAAGGCCGCGACTTCGCCCGGGCCATGCGCGAAATCATGGGCCTGGCCGACCGCGCCAACGCCTGGATTGCCGACAAGGCGCCATGGTCGCTGGCCAAGCAGGAAGGCAAGCAGGACGAAGTCCAGGCGATCTGCGCCCAGGGCATCAACCTGTTCCGCCAGCTGGTGATCTTCCTCAAGCCGGTGCTGCCAGTGCTGGCCACCGACGCCGAGGCGTTCCTCAACGTCGCCCCGCTGACCTGGGCCGACCATCAGACCCGCCTGAGCAACCACCAGCTCAACCCGTTCAAGGCGCTGATGAGCCGTATCGACCCGGCCAAGGTCGAAGCCATGACCGCTGCCTCCAAGGAAGACCTGGCGGCCAGCCAGACCAGCGTTGTCACCGGCAATGGTGAACTGACCAAGGACCCGCTGTCGGCCGAGATCGACTTCGACACCTTCGCCGCCGTCGACCTGCGGGTTGCCCTGATCCTCAAGGCCGAAGCCGTGGAAGGCGCCGACAAGCTGTTGCGCCTGACCCTGGATATCGGCGACGAGCAGCGCAACGTGTTCTCCGGCATCAAGTCGGCCTACCCGGACCCGGCCAAGCTCGAAGGTCGCCTGACCATGATGATCGCCAACCTCAAGCCACGCAAAATGCGTTTCGGCGTCTCCGAAGGCATGGTCATGGCCGCCGGCCCTGGCGGCGAAGAGATCTACCTGCTCAGCCCTGACAGCGGCGCCAAGCCGGGCCAACGCATCAAGTAAGGCTCTCGCCCCGGCTGATTGTGGCCGGGGCGTTCTCATCCTCGCGTCATTGCCGGATAATGGCGGACAGCCTCAGCATTCGGCCCCCTCATGAGCGAATTCTTCCTGGCCCTGGTCAGCGCCGCGCTGATCAACAACCTGGTCCTGCACCAGGGGCTGGCCATCGACCCACTGCCACGCAGCAGTACCGATCAGTATCGGCGTCAGGTGCATGCGCTGGGGCTGGCGACTTTGCTGTTGCTGGTTTTGACCGTCGGGATCGGGCAACTGATTTATCGCTTGGCGTTGTTGCCCCTGGCGCTTGAGTACCTGCGCCTGTTCGTGTTCCTGGCGCTGAGCGTGCTGCTGATCTCACCACTGCTCAAACTGCTGACACACCTGCTACCGGCCCTGCCGTTCGATGACCTGCTGCCACTGCTGCTGGCCAACATGGCACTGCTAGGCTTGAGCCTGCAGGTCAGTGAAGGCGGCTATGGCATCGCGCAAACCCTGGGCTGGAGCCTGGGGGGCGGCCTGGGTTTCTGGCTGGCCCTGAGCCTGTTCGCCGACCTGCGCCAGCGCAGCGACAACGACGACGTCCCCATGGCTTTTCGCGGCCTGCCGATCGAGCTGATCGGCGCCGGCGTAATGGCCATGGCGTTTCTCGGTTTCAACGGATTATTCAACCCATGAGCCTGATTCAACGCATCGACGCCCTGCTGCCGCAGACCCAATGCGGCAAATGTGGCCACCCGGGTTGCCGGCCTTACGCCGAAGGCCTGGCGGCGGGCGAAGCGATCAACAAATGCCCGCCTGGGGGCCGCGAAACCATCGCCGCCCTGGCCCGGCTACTGGATGTGCCGGTGATCGAACTTGATCACGAGCGCGGCCATGCACCGGCGCAGGTCGCCTATATTCGCGAAGCCGAATGCATTGGCTGCACCAAATGCATCCAGGCCTGCCCGGTGGACGCCATCATCGGCGCGGCCAAGCTGATGCACACCGTGATCAGCGCCGAATGCACGGGCTGCGACCTGTGCGTGGCGCCCTGCCCGGTTGACTGCATTGACCTGCTGCCGCTCACCGCCAGCAGCAACGTCGTGCCAATTGTCGGCGGCCTGGCCCGGGACGCCGAAGCGCTTGCAGCCCGCGGCCACAAGCGCAACCATGCCCGGCGGCGCTTTGAGCAGCGCAACCAGCGCCTGCAGCGCGAAGAAGCACGCAAGCAGGCCGAACGCCTGGCTCGCAGCCAGCGTGCGGCCAACGCCACCGCCGCCACCTCGAGCGCGGTTGTCGACGACCCGATCAAGGCCGCCATCGAACGCGTCAAGGTGCAAAAGGCCGCTGCCGCCGATGCCGCCCTCAAGCAGGCGAAAATCGCCGCTGCCATGAGCCGGGCGCAACTGAACAAGGCCAGGGCTGCCTTTGGCGATGTACCTAGCGAGGCCCAGCAAGCACAACTGGCTGAACTTGAGAGCGAAGCGCAACTGGCCCAGACACGCCTGCAAGCGCTACAACCGGCAGCCGGCGATGGCCGCGGCTGATAACCGCGAGCGCCTGCGCAGCACCATGGCCCTGGTGCTGCTGGCCTGTGCACCAGGGTTGCTGACCTTATTGTGGCTGCACGGCTGGGGGCTGCTGCTGAATCTGCTGCTGTGCGTCAGTGCCGCGTTGGCAAGCGAAGCGATGCTACTGAAACTGCAACAACGGCCGAGCCTGCCCGCACTGAACGACGGCAGCGCCCTGGTCACTGCCGTCCTGCTGACGGCAGCACTGCCCGCCTACGCCCCCTGGTGGCTGCCAATGATTGCCGCCAGCAGCGCCATTGCCCTGGGCAAACAACTCTACGGCGGTGTCGGCAAGAATCTGTTCAACCCGGCAATGGTTGGCTATGCGCTGGTGTTGTTGGCGTTTCCACAGCATATGACCCAGTGGCCGGTCACTCAGGTGCTTGGACTGACAGACACGCTGCAGCAGGTATTCGGCCTTGGTTCCGGCAGCCAGCCGGATGCCTGGGCGCAAGCCACGGTACTGGACGGCCTGCGCAACAACCGCAGCCTGACCATGGATGAGCTGTTCGCCAGTCATCCGGGCTTCGGGCGCTTGGGTGGCCGGGGCAGCGAAGCGGTCAACCTGGCCTTTTTGCTCGGCGGCCTGCTGCTGTTGCAGCGCAAGGTCATCAGCTGGCACGCCCCGGTCGGCCTGCTGGCCAGCCTGATGCTGATCAGCCTGGTGTGCTGGAACGGCTCGGGCTCGGACTCCAACGGCTCGCCGCTGCTGCATCTGCTGTCCGGCTCTACCATGCTGGCAGCGTTTTTCATCGTCACCGAGCCGATATCAGGGCCGAAAAGCCCAAGGGCCAAGCTGCTGTTTGGCATCGGCGCGGGCTTGCTCATCTACCTGATCCGGACCTGGGGCAGCTATCCCGACGGCGCCGCGTTCGCGGTATTGTTGATGAATCTATGCGTTCCGACGCTGGAGCGCTGGGCAGAGCGTGGGCAGACGCAATGAACACCTCATCGATACGCACCGCGCTGCTGTTATTGACGCTCATCGTGCTGGCCGTAGGCGGCACGGTACTCTGGCAGCAGTTCACCGCCCCGCGCATCACTGAAGCCGAGCAACAGCTCAAAGCCCAGCGCTGGCTGAGCGTGCTGCCAGAACAGCATTACGACAACCAGCCGCTGCAACACCCCCTGCGCCTGGGGGCCGCCACCCTGGATCACAGCCGCCTGCTCGCAGGCTATCTGGCGACCCTGAAGGGCCAGCCCCGCGCGGTCGTGCTGCATAGTCAAACCCAGGGCTACGGCGGCCCGCTCGACCTGCTGATTGCCATTGACGAGGGCGGTCGCCTGATCGGCGTCAAGGTGTTGCAGCAACAGGAAACCCCAGGCCTGGGCGGCAAGCTGGTTGAGCCCGGCAACACCTGGCTGCAGGGTTTTGTCGGCAGCAGCCGGCAAAGCACTGCCGATACAGCCTGGGCGCTCAAGCGAGATAGCGGCCAGTTCGATCAACTGGCCGGCGCTACCGTCACCTCACGCGCAGTCATTCAGGCTACCCACGATGCCCTGCGCTATTTCGACGAGCACCGTCAGCAGCTTCTCGCTGGAGCCGCCGATGAATAGACCATGGCTCGCCGCCGTAAGCCTGGCACCCTTGCTGGGAGCTACCCAGACGTTGCTGCAGGCCAGTGCCATTGCGCTGTGCAGCCTGCTGGTCATCGGCCTGCACCGGCTGTGCATGACACCGCTGCGCAAGGTGCTGGACGGTAGCGCCAAGCTTTTCGCCAGCGTGCTGCTGGCAGCCTTGCTGGTCACCTGTCTGGAACTGGGCCTGCGCGCCTGGGCCCTGCCGCTGTCGCTGGCACTGGCCCCCTATCCGGCATTGATCGCCGTACAATGCCTGCTGTTCGAGTTTGCCCTGGGTAACAATGCCCGCTGGCGTACTGCTGCGATGACGTTGGCAGGATTCGCCTCGCTGTGCATTGCCATGGGGCTCACGCGACAGTTGCTGGGCGAATTTGCCAATCTGCGCCTGGCAAGCCTGTTGCCGGGTGCGCTAATGCTTCTGGGCCTGTTACTGGCCTTGTATAACCGGGTTCGCCAGAGGCGGGCCCCTTCACGTCGTCAAGGAAAGCTTTGACCCCATGAATGCCGCCAAACGCCTGGAAATCTTTCGCAGGCTGCACGAAGACAACCCCGAGCCGAAAACCGAGCTGGCCTACACCAATCCTTTCGAACTGCTGATTGCGGTAATCCTCTCGGCCCAGGCCACCGATGTCAGCGTGAACAAGGCCACGGCCAAACTGTATCCGGTCGCCAATACCCCGGAAGCGATCTACGCCCTGGGCGTTGAAGGCCTGTCCGAATACATCAAGACCATCGGCCTGTACAACAGCAAGGCGAAAAACGTCATCGAAACCTGTCGCCTGCTGGTCGAGCAGCATGGCAGCCAGGTGCCGGAAACCCGTGAAGCGCTGGAAGCCCTGCCCGGAGTTGGCCGCAAGACCGCCAACGTGGTGCTGAACACTGCGTTTCGGCAAATGGCCATGGCCGTCGACACGCATATCTTCCGGGTCAGCAACCGCACCGGCATAGCCCCGGGCAAGACTGTTCTGGAGGTCGAAAAGGCCTTGATGAAGTTCGTGCCCAAGGCTTACCTGCTGGACGCTCACCACTGGCTGATCCTGCATGGCCGCTATGTGTGCCAGGCACGCAAGCCCCGCTGTGGAAGTTGCCGCATCGAAGATTTGTGCGAGTACAAGCAGAAAACCTCGGACGATTGAGCGGATAGTGAAAACACTGCCCAGTCGATTGAAAAAATCTTTTTTACCCGCTCAGAAATTCTCGCTATAAGGTGCGCCAATGGCCCTCTTGGCTTGGAGTGACTTATGAGCACCGATAAAGAAGACCTGGATGTAGAGGTAGTAGACGACATCGGCACTGAAGATGCAGATGACGAGCCCCAGGTTGAAGTGGCGAAAACCAACCTGAGCAAACGCCGCACCATCGATAACCTGCTGGAAGAGCGGCGCTTGCAGAAGCAATTGGCCGATTACGACTTCGACCTCTGACGGATCGACGTCTATTAATCAAAAAGCCTCCTTGCTGGAGGCTTTGTTGTTTCTGGGTGTATCAAACCAGACCGTTGCGCTGGGCCAGTTCGATCAGGTCAACCAGCGAGCGTGCATTGAGCTTGAGCAGCAAACGCGTCTTGTAAGTGCTGACCGTCTTGTTGCTGAGGAACATGCCATCGGCGATCTCCTTGTTGGTCTTGCCCCGCGCCAGTTGCTGCAGGACCATCATTTCCCGCCCCGACAAGCGCTCGACCATATCAGCCTCGCTTGAGCCACCGAGGTTCGACCGTACCGAATGCAGCGCCTGGTTCGGGAAATAGCTGTAGCCGGAAAGCACCGCCTTTATGGCACTGAGCAACTCGGTGAGATCCTGTTGCTTACAGACATACCCGGCTGCCCCTGCCTGCATGCAGCGCATGGAAAAATGCCCGGGTGCCTGGGACGTCAGCACCAGTACCTTGATACCGGCATTATTGGCGGTCAACCTGGCGATGACCTCCAGGCCATCAAGCTTGGGGATGCCGATATCCAGAATGACGATGTCCGGGCCATGCTCCCGCGCCAGCTGCAACGCGTCCACGCCGTTATCCGTCTCCGCAATGACTTCATAACCATGCCGCTCCATCAACATGCGTACAGCCAGGCGAATGACCGGATGATCATCCACGATCAGGACTTTATTCATGGGCAAATCCAATTGTTCGCTGTTCTATTTTTTGAGTCCGCACAATAGCCTAGTTACATGACATATTGTATTGCGCCATTAACCAGCAATTGCATACAAGGACACTGCCTACAGCCTTAAAAGAATTATCCTACAAAGCACCTAAATAACGACACTTTGCAAAATAGCATTGGAGCACACGCACAACGCCTCCAACACTTATTGGATAAAGGTAGCACCAGATATAGAAACCACCTATGAAACTTAGCTTAATTACCTGAAGGAAATGTCCTATAGGCTTGTTTGATAAAAACAAAATCCCCCAGCAACGAAATACCGCCCTACGTAACCCGGGATATATTGCCAAGCCGTGAAATGCGCCACGCTGTCCGAATACCGTCGGACATGCTAAACCCTGCTCTCACACCGCAGTGCAATCGCTGAACGCAAGGGGAGCTGTATGAGTAAAGCCGAGCCGAAAAGCCCACTGACGATCATTGCCATTTTCGCGGGCATCATCGAAGCGTCGGCACTGGCCTCTTTGCCATTTCTGGGCGAGGATAGCCAGAGTACCTACACTTGGTTCCTGGTGGGATTCCCGTTCTTCCTCACGGTGTTGTTCTTTCTTACCTTGAACTTCAACTATAAATCCCTTTACTCACCCGACATTAGCGAGCCGGCGCCCGGCACAATCACCGGCCCTGCTCCGGTGGTCAGGCCCATGTATATACCCGCCTTGCCTGAAACATCCGCAACCGAGGATCTCCGCGCAAGTTCAGCGAGCATACAAGCTGAAACAATTAACGCAACGCACATGCTTCCGGATATTTCCGAGCAAAGTACAGTGATCATCACCCTGCGCGGGCCTGCAGCAACTCACCTGATGAAATACTTTGCCCTACAGGCACTCCAACCCTCGCGGCTGCCGTGTAATAAATGGATTCTGTACAACCTCGACACCGGGGCGCAAACCACTCTGCAGACTCAATCATCGAGCGAAACCCAGCCTTGAGTGCAACCTGCAGCTGAAAAAAACCCCGGCAAGCCGGGGTTCTTTCACAGGCAGCAATGATCAGATCAGGGTCCGACCCTTGTTGGCCGCAATGCGCATGCGCAGGGCGTTGAGCTTGATGAAGCCCGCTGCGTCTGCCTGATTGTACGCGCCGCCATCTTCTTCGAAGGTGGCGATGTTGGCGTCGAACAGCGAGTCGTCCGACTTGCGGCCGGTGACGATGACGTTGCCCTTGTACAGCTTCAGGCGTACCACACCGTTCACGTTGACCTGCGAAGCGTCGATCATCTGTTGCAGCATCAGACGCTCCGGGCTCCACCAGTAACCGGTGTAGATCAAGCTGGCGTACTTGACCATCAGCTCATCCTTCAGGTGAGCGACTTCGCGGTCCAGGGTGATCGACTCGATCGCCCGGTGGGCGCGCAGCATGATGGTGCCGCCTGGGGTTTCGTAGCAGCCGCGCGACTTCATGCCGACGTAACGGTTCTCGACGATGTCCAGACGACCGATGCCGTTCTCGCCGCCGATGCGGTTGAGGGTGGCCAGTACGGTGGCTGGCGACATTTCAACGCCGTCCAGGGCAACGATGTCGCCGTTGCGGTAGGTCAGTTCCAGGTAGGTCGGAACGTCCGGGGCGTTTTCTGGCGACTTGGTCCAGCGCCACATGTCTTCTTCGTGCTCGGTCCAGGTATCCTCCAGTACACCACCCTCGTAGGAGATGTGCAGCAGGTTGGCGTCCATCGAGTACGGCGACTTCTTCTTGCCGTGACGCTCGATCGGGATACCGTGCTTCTCGGCGTAGTCCATCAGTTTTTCACGGGACAGCAGGTCCCACTCACGCCATGGCGCAATGACCTTGACGCCTGGCTTGAGCGCGTAGGCACCCAGCTCGAAACGTACCTGGTCGTTGCCCTTGCCGGTCGCACCATGGGAGATGGCATCGGCGCCGGTCTCGTTGGCGATTTCGATCAGGCGCTTGGCGATCAGCGGACGAGCGATGGAAGTACCCAGCAGGTACTCGCCTTCGTAGACGGTGTTGGCGCGGAACATCGGGAACACGAAGTCGCGTACGAATTCCTCGCGCAGGTCATCGATGTAGATTTCCTTGACGCCCATGGCCTGAGCCTTGGCGCGGGCCGGCTCGACCTCTTCGCCCTGTCCCAGGTCAGCGGTGAAGGTCACCACTTCACAGTTGTAGGTATCCTGCAGCCACTTGAGAATCACCGAAGTATCAAGGCCGCCGGAATACGCCAGTACGACCTTTTTTACGTCCGCCATGCCATCACTCCACGGGGTTGTACGGAAAGCCGTCGATTCTACCGGCCTTGCGACAAAATTTACAGTGGGGCGACAGCTTGTGACGACAAAGCGACAGGAACTGTCGAGAGCGCGACGGACGGTCGCAGCTCAGGACTTGCTTGCGGGCTTGACAGTATCGGCTGCGGCAGCAGGCGTGGCCGGCGGTTTGGCTGCCGGCTCAACGGGTTTTGCTACCGTTTTTTCGACAGGCGTCACCCGATCGAGCTGAATGTTCACCCGCCGGTTGCGCGCGCGGTTGGCCGCGGTGTTGTTGCGCGCCAGCGGATAGCGCTCACCATGAAAGCGCACGGTGATCTGCTCTTCGGGAACGCCGTGGGCCTTGAGGTACTCCATCACCGCCAGCGCCCGGCGCCGCGACAGATCGCGGTTGGTCAGGCGGTTGCCGCTGTTGTCGGAGTGGCCGTCGAGCTCGACGTGGTTGACCGTCGGGTCGGCCTTGAGGAAGTCGAGGATCACGTCCAGGCGTACCCGGGCATCGGCATCCAGGTCAATACCACCGCCCGGAAAGCCGACCCGCGCCTGGCGCACCTGGTCATAGTTCATCGGCAGGAGTTTCGCCGCGCAGGCCTGATAATCTCCGTAGGCCTTGTTGAACTTGACCGGCAACACCCGCACTTCCATGGTCCGCCCGGCTTCACCGGCAGCGTTGCGCACCACGGTGCTGCGTCCATCGAGCAAACCGTTGATAAGGCGGCTGGCCTGGCCCTGGGAGCTGGTAAAAAGCACACCGCTGCGGGCCATGCGCACCGCGCCCAGGTTGATATCGCCCCGCCCGGGCTGCCACGGCGCAGCCGCCGCCAGCAGAGTGGCGGAGCCGGCACCCAGTACATTGCTGCTTGAACGCAGCTGGAAAGTCGGCTGTTCACCGGCACGGCGGACAAACTCGCCGCTACCGAAATCGGCAATGGGTTGAACCAGCCGACATTCGAACTGATCGCCTTCGACCTTCCACTCGATGTTCTCCAGACGGGTCTGGAAGGTGAGTGCCATGGCGGGCATGCTGGCAAACACACTGAGCAGGGCTAGATAACGCTGGCGCACGGGCGGCTCCACAGATTTTCACGGTATACCTGCACGCTATCGGTCGGTCGCGGCAAAACTTGATAGCGAGTGCTCGTAACCGGCTTTTCCGGTAGCATTCACCTTGAGTTCGACCCGCCTGGAATCCCCAATGTCCGACCGCCTGACCCTCCTGCGTCCCGACGACTGGCACATCCATCTTCGTGATGGCGCTGTATTGCCGCATACCGTCGGCGACGTTGCGCGCACCTTTGCCCGCGCAATCATCATGCCCAACCTGGTACCACCGGTGCGCAACGCCGCCGAAGCCGGTGCCTACCGCGAGCGCATCCTCGCCGCACGCCCTGCCGGCAGCCGTTTCGAGCCGCTGATGGTGCTGTACCTCACCGACCGCACCCAGCCCGAGGAAATCCGCGCGGCCAAGGCCACCGGCTTCGTCCACGCCGCCAAGCTCTATCCGGCTGGCGCGACGACCAACTCTGACTCCGGTGTAACCAGCGTCGACAAGATCTTCCCGGTGCTCGAAGCCATGGCCGAGGTCGGCATGCCACTGCTGGTGCACGGTGAAGTGACCCGCAGCGAAATCGACGTGTTCGACCGCGAAAAGCTGTTCATCGACGAACACCTGCGCCGCGTGGTCGAGCGCTTCCCGACCCTCAAGGTAGTGTTCGAACACATCACCACCAGCGACGCCGTGCAGTTCGTCAACGAGGCCCCGGCCAACGTTGGCGCGACCATCACTGCCCAGCACCTGCTGTACAACCGCAACCACATGCTGGTGGGCGGAATTCGTCCGCACTTCTATTGCCTGCCGATCCTCAAGCGCAATACCCACCAGGTGGCCTTGCTGGACGCCGCCACCAGCGGTAGCAGCAAGTTCTTTCTCGGCACCGACTCGGCTCCGCACGCCCAGCACGCCAAGGAAGCCGCCTGTGGCTGTGCCGGTTGCTACACCGCCTATGCCGCGATCGAGATGTACGCCGAAGCGTTCGAACAACGCAATGCGCTGGACAAGCTCGAAGGCTTCGCCAGCCTGCACGGCCCGGCCTTCTACGGCCTGCCGGTAAACACCGATAGCATTACCCTGGTCCGCGACAGCTGGACCGCCCCAAGCAGCTTGCCGTTCGGCGAGCAGACCGTTATCCCGCTGCGCGCCGGTGAGCAACTGCGCTGGCGCCTGCTGGAGGAAACTGCGTGAGCGAAGATCAGTACGAAGACGACCAGGAAGGTCATGGCGGCGGTTCGCGCCACCCAATGGCTGAACGCTTTCGCGGTTACCTGCCAGTAGTTGTCGATGTTGAGACCGGCGGTTTCAACAGCGCAACCGACGCCCTGCTGGAGATCGCCGCGGTCACCATCGGCATGGACGAAAAAGGCTTCCTGTTTCCGGAACACACCTATTTCTTCCGCGTCGAGCCGTTCGAAGGCGCCAACATCGAACAGGCTGCCCTGGAGTTCACCGGGATCAAGCTCGACCACCCGCTGCGCATGGCGGTCAGCGAGGAGTCGGCCCTGACCGACATCTTCCGTGGCGTGCGCAAGGCGCTGAAGGCCAATGGCTGCAAACGGGCGATCCTGGTCGGCCACAACAGCAGCTTCGACCTGGGCTTCCTCAATGCCGCCGTGGCCCGCCACGACATGAAGCGCAACCCGTTTCATCCGTTCTCGAGCTTCGACACCGCCACCCTGGCCGGCCTTGCCTATGGCCAGACCGTACTGGCGCGGGCCTGCCAGAGCGCCGACATCGACTTCGATGGCCGTGAGGCGCACTCGGCGCGTTACGACACCGAGAAGACCGCCGAGCTGTTCTGCGGCATCGTCAACCGCTGGAAAGAAATGGGCGGCTGGCAGGACTTCAACGACTGATGTTGGAGCGGGCTTGCCTCGCGATGCGATATAGCATGCAGAATGCTATCGCGGGGCAAGCCCGCTCCTTCAGGCATAAAAAAACCGGCCATCAAGGCCGGTTTTTTTATGCCTGGCAATTACAGCTTGCCAGCGTTCTCGCTCAGGTAAGCAGCAACGCCTTCTGGCGAAGCGGTCATGCCCTTGTCGCCTTTTTTCCAGTTGGCAGGGCAGACTTCGCCGTGCTCTTCGTGGAATTGCAGGGCGTCGACCAGACGCAGCAGCTCGTCCATGTTGCGGCCCAGCGGCAGGTCGTTGACGATCTGCGAGCGAACAACGCCCTTGTCGTCGATCAGGAAAGCACCACGGAAAGCTACGCCGCCTTCGGACTCTACGTCGTAGGCCTTGGCGATGTCGTGCTTCATGTCGGCAGCCATGATGTACTGGACCTGACCGATGCCGCCGGCATTGATCGGGGTGTTGCGCCAGGCGTTGTGGGTGAAGTGCGAGTCGATCGACACGGCGATCACTTCAACGTTGCGCGCCTTGAATTCGGCCATGCGGTGGTCCAGGGCGATCAGCTCGGACGGGCAGACGAAGGTGAAGTCCAGCGGGTAGAAGAACACCAGGCCGTACTTGCCCTTGATGGCCGAAGCCAGGTTGAAGCTGTCGACGATTTCGCCGTTGCCCAGAACAGCTGGAACGGTGAAGTCCGGGGCATTTTTGCCAACGAGTACGCTCATGCGATATCTCCTGATGGGGTGGAATCATCTTGCACAGGCCAGCATGCAGCGGCCCGGCATCGAAATGGCCGACCATCATACACCGCCCGGCGCGACTCGCCGAATTTCAGTCCGAATGCTCGACAATCTGCCGTTGGTCGCTCTAGTCCGCGCCTTGCAGAAAGAGTTTTGACAAGCATTCTCATTAACATTAAGCTTCTTCGCATTGAGCCTTAACCAGCGATGGTCAGCCCTATGTATGTGTGTCTTTGTGTTGGTGTGACCGACGGACAGATCCGCGATGCGATCTATGAAGGATGCTGCAGCTACAAGGAAGTCAGAACCGCCACCAACGTGGCGAGCCAGTGTGGCAAATGTGCCTGCCTGGCCAAGCAGGTAGTGCGCGAAACCCTCACCGAGCTTCAGGTCAGCCAGGCTGCCCTGCCCTATCCTGTAGAATTTACTGCAGCATAATTCAGCGAATTCCAAGAACCGGACCCAGTGTCCGGTTTTTTTATGCCTGTAATTCAAGTAGTTAGAGGTTTAACGCGGAACACAAACATTCTTATTCCGATTAATTTTCATTTATTATTCAATAACTTAGGTTTGACAGTAGAAGTTGCGAGGCTCAGACTTGCCTTTATAGACACACTTACAGGGCAGGACCCCATCATGAAAGGCGACGTTAGCGTCATCCAGCATCTCAACAAGATCCTCGGAAACGAGCTGGTCGCAATCAACCAATACTTCCTGCATGCACGCATGTACGAGGACTGGGGTCTGGAGAAGCTCGGCAAGCACGAGTACAAAGAATCCATCGAAGAGATGAAACACGCTGACAAACTGATCAAGCGTATTCTGTTCCTCGAAGGCATCCCCAACGTCCAGGACCTGGGCAAGTTGCTGATTGGCGAGCACACCAAAGAGATGCTTGAGTGCGACCTGAAGATCGAGCAAAAAGGCCTGGTCGACCTCAAGGCCGCCATCGCCCACTGCGAGACCGTCGGCGACTTCGGCAGCCGTGAGCTGCTCGAAGACATTCTCGAAGCCGAGGAAGAGCACATCGACTGGCTGGAAACCCAGCTGAGCCTGATCGACAAGGTCACGCTGGAGAACTACCTGCAGTCGCAAATGGGCGAGTAAGTTCAACGCCCTGCCCTACAGGCACAAAAAAACCCCGCACTGCGGGGCTTTTTTTTGACCAAACCTGGAATCAGGCCTTGGCTGCCTCAGCCTTGGCTGCAGCTTCCTTGATCAGGGTCTGCAGTTCGCCGTTGGCAAACATTTCGGCCATGATGTCGGAACCGCCGACCAGCTCACCGGCAACCCACAGTTGCGGGAAGGTTGGCCAGTTGGCGTACTTTGGCAGGTTGGCGCGGATTTCCGGATTCTGCAGGATATCCACGTAAGCGAATTTTTCGCCACAACCCATCACGGCTTGCGCCGCCTTGGCCGAAAAACCGCACTGCGGGGCATTCGGCGAGCCTTTCATGTAAAGCAGAATGGTGTTGTTGGCAATCTGCTCTTTGATTGTTTCAATGATATCCATGAAGCACCTCGCGGCTGAACTTTCCGACCTGGTTGTCGGCACGGTGACGCATTGTATCGGAAAGCCGAGCAGGACGCTCGGCCTTGCCGATATCAGGCCGCAACCACCTGCACCGGCACGCCGTTGAGCGCCGCATTGCCCGACACCGCATCCAGCTGGCGCTCATCGGTAAGGTCGTTGGCGCTGGCGCCGGGCTGGCCCTGGGCGATCTCCATGCGCACCCCGGCACGGGCATGGCCAAAGCCATGGGGCAAGCTGACCACCCCCGGCATCATGTCGCTGCTGGCCTGCACCTCGACCTCGATTTCACCGACCCGCGAGCTGACCCGCACCCGCTGGCCATCCTGCAACTGGCGGCCGGCCAGGTCATCCGGATGCATCAACAGCTGGTGACGCGGCTTGCCTTTCACCAGGCGATGGTAGTTGTGCATCCAGGAATTATTGCTGCGCACATGGCGACGACCGATCAGCAGCAGTTGATCCGCCGCCAGCGGCTGTTGCCCGGCAAAGCGCTGCAGGTCGCCGAGAATCTCCGGCGGTGCGGCTTGAACCCGTTGGTTAGCCGTCTTCAAACGCGCAGCCAGGTTCGGCTGCAGCGGGCCCAGGTCGATGCCATGCGGGTACTGATCGAGGGTCTCAAGCGACAGTTTGAACGCCGAAGCATCCCCATATCGGCCCTGGCGCAAGCCGATATCGATCATTTGCGCCGGCGGCAAGGTCGGCTTCAACGGCCTCTCGCTGAGAGCGGCAAAGGCCTTGGCCAGGCCGACGAAGATCTCCCAGTCATGCAAGGCGCCTTCGGGTTTGGGCAGCATGGCCCGATTGAAGCGGCTGACATTGCGTACCGCGAACAGGTTGAAGGTGGTGTCGTAGTGATCGTTCTCCAGTGCCGAGGTGGACGGCAGGATCAGGTCGGCGTAACGGGTAGTTTCGTTGATGTACAGGTCGATGCTGAGCATGAACTCAAGGCCGTCCAGGGCCCGCTCCAGCTGCCGGCCATTGGGCGTGGACAGCACCGGGTTACCCGCGACCGTCACCAGCGCGCGAACCTGCCCTTCCCCTTCGACCAGCATCTCTTCGGCCAGGGCCGCCACCGGCAATTCGCCGCCGTACTCGGGAAGCCCGGAGACCCGGCTCTGCCAGACATTGAAATGCCCACCCGACGTACTGGCCACCAGATCCACCGCAGGCTCGGTACACAGGGCGCCACCCACGCGGTCGAGGTTGCCGCTGACCAGGTTGATCAACTGCACCAGCCAGTGGCACAAGGTGCCAAAGGCCTGGGTCGAGACGCCCATGCGCCCGTAACAGACCGCCTTGTCGGCGGCGGCAAAGTCCCGGGCCAATTGGCGAATTACCTGGGCATCGACGCCGCACAGCGGGCTCATGGTCTCGGCGGTGAACGGCGCGATCGCCGCTTGCACCTCGTCCAGACCATCGACCGGCAATGCCGATTGGCGGGTAAGGCCCTCGGCAAACAAAGTGTTGAGCAGGCCGCAGAGCAGCGCCGCATCACCGCCAGGACGGATGAACACATGCTGGTCGGCCATGGCCGCCGTCTCGCTACGGCGCGGGTCGACGACCACCAGTTTGCCGCCGCGGACCTGGATTGCCTTGAGGCGCTTCTCGACGTCCGGCACGGTCATGATGCTGCCGTTGGAGGCCAGTGGGTTGCCGCCAAGAATCAACATGAACTCGGTGTTGTCGATGTCCGGGATCGGCAGCAGCAGGCCATGGCCGTACATCAGGTAGCTGGTCAGGTGATGCGGAAGCTGGTCCACCGAGGTGGCAGAGAAGCGGTTACGGGTCTTGAGCAGGCCGAGGAAGTAGTTGCTGTGGGTCATCAGCCCGTAGTTGTGCACACTCGGGTTGCCTTGATAGACGGCCACGGCGTTCTGCCCATGGGTCTGCTGGATGGCCCAGAGCTTTTGCGCGGCCAGTTCGAAGGCTTCCTCCCAACTGATCGCCTGCCAGCTGTCAGCGACGCGCTTGTGTGGCGCACGCAAGCGATCCGGATCGTTCTGGATATCCTGCAAGGCCACCGCCTTGGGGCAGATATGACCGCGGCTGAAGCTGTCCTCGGGGTCGCCCTTGATCGAAGTGATGCGCGGCGCGGCATCGGGTTCGTGGGTGATCTCCAGGGTCAAGCCGCAGATGGCTTCACATAGATGACAGGCACGGTGATGCTGGGTCTTGTTCATGGCCACCTCTTGCTCGGGTGTCTGGGATCAACCGACTATGAGCCTGACCCGGCCTGGCGACCAGTGAGGTTTGTCGCGTGAATCTTCAGGCATCAGGCGCAGCGATTCGCCGCGGGGCCGCTGCCGGGTTTGCCAAGGCGCTGGCAGGCAGTGTAAAACCCTTGTGTAACGTATAAAAAAAGCTTCTGACCAATGGGTTACGACACTGCCTGAAACATCGGCGACGAAACCCCCTCTTGGTATGACGCGACATTTAATTATAGTATTGCGTCTTCCCCTAATTCGTCGCCCCGTGCGGCTTTCGCCGCAGGTCACTTCCGTTGTTTTGAAAAACCGGTATGGCTGATCTGCGGTCTGTTGCAAAAAGGTAGTCAAAAATGAGCGCTAGGCACTTTCTCTCCCTGATGGATTTCACACCCGACGAACTGCTCAGTGTGATCCGTCGAGGTATCGAGCTGAAGGACCTGCGTAACCGCGGCGTACTGTTCGAACCGCTGAAAAACCGCGTGCTGGGGATGATCTTCGAAAAGTCCTCGACCCGCACCCGCCTGTCGTTCGAAGCCGGCATGATCCAGCTTGGCGGCCAGGCCATCTTCCTCTCGCCACGGGACACCCAGCTGGGCCGTGGCGAGCCGATTGGCGACTGCGCCATCGTCATGTCGCGCATGCTCGATGCGGTGATGATCCGTACCTTTGCCCACAGCACCCTGACCGAATTCGCCGCCAACTCGCGGGTGCCGGTGATCAACGGCCTGTCCGACGACCTGCACCCGTGCCAGCTGCTGGCCGACATGCAGACCTTCCTCGAGCACCGCGGCGCCATCCAGGGCAAGACCGTGGCCTGGATCGGCGACGGCAACAACATGTGCAACAGCTATATAGAAGCGGCGATCCAGTTCGACTTCCAGCTGCGCATCGCCTGCCCGGCCGAGTTCGAGCCCAATCCGCAGTTCCTGGCCCAGGCCGGTGACCGCGTGCAGATCTTCCGTGAACCCAAGGATGCGGTGCAGGGTGCCCACCTGGTGAGCACCGATGTCTGGACTTCCATGGGTCAGGAAGAGGAAACTGCACGGCGTCTGGCCTTGTTCGCGCCTTACCAGGTAACCCGCGAACTGCTCGACCTGGCAGCACCCGATGCCCTGTTCATGCACTGCCTGCCCGCTCACCGCGGCGAGGAAATCAGCCTGGACCTGCTCGACGACCCCCGTTCGGTCGCCTGGGACCAGGCCGAAAACCGCTTGCATGCACAGAAGGCGCTTCTCGAATTTCTTGTTGAACCGGCCTATCACCACGCATGAGTCAACCTTTACTGCTTAACCTGCGCGAGCTCGCCTGTGGCTATGGCGAGCAGCGCATCGTCCAGAACCTCAACCTGCACCTGAACGCCGGCGACATCGGTTGCCTGCTGGGCTCCTCAGGCTGCGGCAAGACCACCACCCTGCGCGCCATCGCCGGCTTCGAGCCGGTGCACGAAGGCGAGATCCAGCTGGGCGGCGAGGTCATCTCCAAGGCCGGATTCACCCTGGCACCGGAGAAACGCCGGATCGGCATGGTGTTCCAGGACTACGCGCTGTTCCCGCACCTGACCGTGGCCGAGAACATTGCCTTCGGTATCGGCAAGCACCCGCAACAGCGCCAGGTGGTCGAAGAGATGCTCGAGCTGGTCAAGCTCGGCGGCCTGGGCAAACGCTACCCCCACGAGCTTTCCGGCGGCCAGCAGCAACGTGTGGCCCTGGCCCGCGCGCTGGCGCCCGAACCGCAACTGCTGCTGCTCGACGAGCCGTTCTCCAACCTCGACGTAGAGCTGCGCCGGCGCCTGAGCCACGAAGTGCGCGACATCCTCAAAAGCCGTGGCACCAGCGCGATCCTGGTCACTCACGATCAGGAAGAAGCCTTCGCCGTCAGCGATCACGTCGGTGTGTTCAAGGAAGGTCGCCTGGAGCAATGGGATACCCCCTACAACCTCTACCACGAACCGCTGACGCCGTTTGTGGCCAGCTTCATTGGCCAGGGCTATTTCATTCGCGGCCAGCTGACCAGCCCGGAATCGGTACGCACCGAGCTCGGTGAACTGCGCGGCAACCGTGCCTATACCCTGACACCTGGTAGCGCCGTGGATGTGCTGCTGCGCCCGGACGACATCATCCATGCGCCGCACAGCGAGCTGAAGGCGCTGATCGTGGGCAAGAGCTTCCTTGGCGCCTCGACCCTGTATCGCCTGCAACTGCCGACCGGCAGCCAGCTGGAAGCGATCTTCCCGAGCCACAACGACCATCAGGTCGGTGCCGAAGTAGGGATTGAAGTGGCGGCGGATCACCTGGTGGTGTTTGCCGTTCCGGGCAGCGTGGCGGCGCAGTTGCCGGTGCCGGAGAACGGCGTTCGCCGGTACAGCTCGGCGGTCTGATGTAAGGCCAATCGCGGGGCATGTGGGAGCGTGCTTGCCCCGCGATGCTTCTAAATCATCAAAACCCCACTGGCCACCAGCCTGGCATTCCCGGCAATCTTCACCCGCTCCCCCTCCAGCCGGCAGAACAACTCACCGCCGCGACTCGAACACTGGAACGCGCGCAGCTCGCTCTTGCCCAGGCGCTGCGCCCAGTACGGGATCAGGCTGCAGTGGGTGGAACCTGTCACCGGATCTTCCGGTATGCCTATCCCCGGCGCAAAGTAGCGCGAAACAAAGTCGTGCTCGATACCTGGCGCCGTGACGATCACTCCCAGCCCCGGTAATTGCGCCAGCGCTGTCATGTCCGGCGTACAAGCGCGCAACACCTGCTCGGATTCGACCCGCACCAACAGTTCGCTGGTTTTCCATACTTCCAGCACCGGGCAGCCCAGGGCTTCGGCCACCGGCAGCGCTTCATCCAGCAGTTGCGGATCGACACGCGGAAAATCCAGCTGCAAGCGCCCGCCCTCGCGGCTTACGCTCAGCGGGCCGGATTTACTCTGGAACAGCAGCCGCTCGCCCGGCACGTTATAGACCTCCAGCAACACATGAGCACTGGCCAGGGTCGCGTGGCCACACAGCGGTACTTCAGTGGTCGGGGTGAACCAGCGAATCTGCCAGCCTTCGGTATGGGGGACGACGAACGCGGTCTCGGCCAGGTTGTGTTCGGCGGCAATCTGCTGCATCAGCTCATCGGCGAGCCAGCTGCCGAGGCGATAGACCATGGCCGGGTTGCCGGCAAAGGGACGGTCGCTGAAGGCATCGACCTGATGGAATTCAAGCTGCATGGGACGATTTCTCTCAGTGGCGGGCCACAGAGCATGCCCGCCAAGCACTGACGACCGACAGAGACAGAATCAAGCGATTTTGAGCATACAGATGTCAGTCACGACCAATGGCGGCGAATTTTCCCTGGGTGTGCTCGGCCAGCACCGCAGCGGCCAGTTCGACTTCCAGACCCCGGCGGCCGGCACTGACGAAAATTGTTTCAAAGGATTGAGCGGTTTCGTCAATAAAGGTACGCAGGCGCTTCTTCTGGCCCAACGGGCTGATCCCGCCCAGCAGGTAACCGGTCGAACGCTGGGCCGCCGCCGGATCGGCCATCTCGCACTTCTTTACCCCGGCAGCATGGGCCAGGCCCTTCAGATCCAGGCTACCGACCACCGGCACCACCGCCACCAGCAACTCGCCCTTTTCGCTACTGGCCAACAAGGTCTTGAACACCTGCGCCGGCTCAAGATTGAGCTTCTCCGCCGCTTCCAGGCCGTAGGACGCAGCTTTGGGGTCATGTTCGTAACTGTGGATATGGTGTTCGGCGCGAACCTTTTTCAGCAGATCCAGGGCGGGCGTCATGCAGGACTCCAAACAGTAGGGTGAATGCCATTTCGCTGGCTACTTTAGGGCAAAACCCCAACCGCAACCAACGCCCATCACCGCCTCCAATAGTCAGATTGTGAATGGTGGTTCACTTTCGACCTTTGACATAAGCGTTTCTTGTCTATATTTTTTCGATTCTGAATATAGCTATGCCCCGTTAAGGTGCATTTCCTGCCGCCGCCCGACCGAAATGGGGATTTCTGTCGGGTTTTTGTCGAGCGCTCACTGCGCCTCACAACAACAAGAACCGAGGTAACGAATGACGACTGCTCTGCGACAACCAACACTTTCAAGCCAGTGCATGGCCGAATTTCTCGGCACCGCACTGCTGATCTTTTTCGGCACCGGTTGCGTCGCTGCGCTCAAGGTAGCGGGTGCCAGCTTTGGCCTGTGGGAAATCAGCATCATCTGGGGCGTCGGCGTGAGCATGGCGATCTACCTGACCGCCGGGGTTTCCGGCGCGCACCTGAACCCGGCGGTAAGCATCGCCCTGTGCCTGTTCGCCGGTTTCGAGAAGCACAAACTGCCGTTCTACGTCGTCGCCCAGATCGCCGGCGCCTTCTGTGGCGCAGCGTTGGTTTACACGCTGTACAGCAACCTGTTCTTCGATTTCGAACAAGCCCATGAAATGATCCGTGGCAGCCAGGCCAGCCTCGAGTTGGCCTCGGTGTTCTCCACCTACCCGCACCCGGCGCTGTCCACCGGCCAGGCCTTCCTGGTCGAAGTGATCATCACCGCCGTACTGATGGCGGTGATCATGGCCCTGACCGATGACAACAACGGCTTGCCGCGCGGCGCCATGGCGCCCCTGCTGATCGGCCTGCTGATTGCAGTGATCGGCAGCGCCATGGGCCCGCTGACCGGCTTCGCGATGAACCCGGCGCGGGATTTCGGGCCCAAGCTGATGACCTTCCTCGCCGGCTGGGGCGAAGTCGCCTTTACTGGCGGTCGTAATATTCCCTATTTCCTGATTCCGATTTTTGCGCCGATCATAGGGGCAAGCCTTGGGGCCGCCCTGTACCGCGGTGTGATCGCCCGCAACCTGCCGGTTGCCGAGAGCGAAAGCGCCCAGACCGACGCCAACCCTCAGGGCAAGACCCAGGCATCCTGATGCCTGCAGTGGCGAGCCAGGCTCGCCCCGCCCTGATCTCCACCCTATTTAGTGCAAGGCCAACGACATGACAGACACCCAGAACAAGAACTACATCATTGCCCTGGACCAGGGTACGACCAGTTCGCGGGCCATCATTTTCGACCGTGATGCCAACGTGGTTGGCACCTCGCAGCGCGAATTCGCACAGCATTACCCACAAGCCGGCTGGGTCGAGCACGACCCGATGGAAATCTTCGCCACCCAGAGCGCGACCATGGTCGAAGCCCTGGCCCAGGCAGGCCTGAGCCACGACCAGGTAGCCGCCATCGGTATCACCAACCAGCGTGAAACCACCGTGGTGTGGGACAAGGAAACCGGTCGTCCGGTGTACAACGCCATCGTCTGGCAATGCCGGCGCAGCACCGAGATCTGCGAACAGCTCAAGCGTGACGGCCTGCAGGACTACATCCGCGAAACCACCGGCCTGGTCACCGACCCGTACTTCTCCGGCACCAAGCTCAAGTGGATCCTCGACAACGTCGAAGGCGCCCGCGAGCGCGCCGAGCGTGGCGACCTGCTGTTCGGCACTGTCGACAGCTGGCTGATCTGGAAATTCTCCGGCGGCAAGGTCCACGTCACCGACTACACCAACGCCTCGCGCACCATGCTCTTCAACATCCACACCCTTCAGTGGGACGAGAAGATGCTCGAGGTGCTGAACATCCCTCGGCAGATGCTGCCCGAAGTGCGCAGCTCCTCGGAAGTCTACGGCCGCACCAAGAGCGGTATCGCCATTGCCGGTATCGCTGGCGACCAGCAGGCCGCGCTGTTCGGCCAGATGTGCGTGGAGCCCGGCCAGGCCAAGAACACCTACGGCACCGGCTGCTTCCTGCTGATGAACACCGGCGACAAGGCGGTCAAATCTTCCCACGGCCTGCTCACCACCATCGCCTGCGGCCCTCGCGGCGAAGTGGCCTACGCCCTGGAAGGCGCCGTTTTCAACGGCGGTTCCACCGTGCAGTGGCTGCGTGACGAGCTGAAGATCGTCAACGACGCCCACGACACCGAATACTTCGCCAGCAAGGTCAAAGACAGCAACGGCGTGTACCTGGTACCGGCCTTCACCGGCCTGGGCGCACCGTACTGGGACCCCTACGCCCGTGGCGCGCTGTTTGGCCTGACCCGCGGGGTCAAGGTCGATCACATCATCCGCGCGGCGCTGGAGTCGATCGCCTACCAGACCCGTGACGTACTCGACGCCATGCAGCAGGACTGCGGCCAGCGCCTGAGCGAGCTGCGGGTCGATGGTGGTGCTGTAGCCAACAATTTCCTCATGCAGTTCCAGGCCGACATCCTCGGCACCTGCGTCGAGCGCCCGCAAATGCGTGAAACCACTGCCCTCGGCGCGGCCTACCTGGCGGGCCTGGCCTGCGGTTTCTGGGGCAGCCTGGATGAACTGCGCGGCAAGGCAATCATCGAGCGCGAGTTCACCCCGCAACTGGACGAAGTACAGAAAGAGAAGCTGTACGCCGGCTGGCTGAAGGCCGTGGATCGCACGCGCGATTGGGAACCGCACGAGGAGTGAGCAGTAGAAACAAGCTGTAAGCTACAAGCTGCAAGCGTGTAGGCCACGAATCATCTTGTGGCTTGCAGCTTGCAGCTTGAGCTGTTTTCATGGCGCAATTTGCCCGGCTGCCCCAAAGGACCGCCCATGAATCTGCCCCCTCGCCAACAACAAATCCTCGAACTGGTCCGCGAACGCGGCTATGTCAGTATCGAAGAAATGGCGCAGCTGTTCGTCGTCACCCCGCAAACCATCCGCCGTGATATCAACCAACTGGCGGAGGTCAATCTGCTGCGCCGTTACCACGGTGGCGCAGCCTACGACTCCAGCATCGAAAACACCGCCTACGCCATGCGCGCCGACCAGATGCGCGATGAAAAACAGCGTATCGCCGAAGCCATTGCTGCGCAGATTCCCGACCACGCCTCGCTGTTCATCAACATCGGCACGACCACCGAATCCATCGCCCGCGCCCTGCTCAACCACAACCACCTGAAAATCATCACCAACAACCTGCACGTGGCTTCGATCCTCAGTGCCAAGGATGATTTCGAAGTGCTGCTGGCCGGCGGCAATGTACGTCGCGACGGCGGCGTGGTCGGCCAAGCCAGTGTCGACTTCATCAACCAGTTCAAGGTCGACTTCGCCCTGGTCGGCATCAGCGGCATCGATGAAGACGGCAGCCTGCTGGATTTCGACTATCAGGAAGTGCGGGTATCCCAGGCAATCATCGCCAATGCCCGCCAGGTGATCCTCGCCGCCGACTCGAGCAAGTTCGGCCGTAATGCCATGGTGCGCCTGGGTTCGATCAGCCTGATCGACTGCCTGGTGACCGACCAGGCACCAGTGCCCGCCCTCAGCCAACTGCTCAACCAGTACAAGATCCGCCTCGAAGTGGTCTGAGCCGCCGCAAGCTGCCATCGCAACGATGGCAGCTCGAATGTTCGTTATTTTTCATTTATTTGTCATCTGATCAGTATTTTCTATGGGAAGTGACTGGCGAGCAGCATTCTGTTGCGCTAGTATTTTCGAAAGTGAACATTAATGTTCATATTCGATGTCGGAAAGACCTTCAGGAGGCCACCCGTGTCCCAATCCAGCGTGTCATCGCCCGCCCTTGCCGAAATCTATGACCTCGCCGTAATCGGCGGTGGCATCAATGGTGTGGGGATTGCCGCCGATGCAGCCGGACGCGGTCTTTCCGTGTTCCTTTGTGAAAAGGACGACCTGGCCAGCCATACCTCCTCGGCCAGCAGCAAGCTGATCCACGGCGGCCTGCGCTACCTCGAACATTACGAATTCCGCCTGGTGCGTGAAGCCCTGGCCGAGCGCGAAGTGCTGCTGGCCAAGGCGCCGCATATCGTCAAGCCGATGCGCTTCGTCCTGCCGCACCGCCCGCACCTGCGCCCGGCATGGATGATCCGCGCCGGCCTGTTCCTCTACGATCACCTGGGCAAGCGCAAGCAGCTCGGCGCTTCGCGCAGCCTGCGCTTCGGCCCGGACAATCCGCTCAAACCGGCGATCACCCGTGGTTTCGAATATGCCGACTGCGCCGTAGACGACGCCCGCCTGGTAGTGCTCAACGCCATGGCCGCCCGTGAAAAAGGCGCCGATATTCGTACTCGCACTCGCTGCACCAGCGCCCGCCGGGTCGATGGTGTGTGGAACGTGCAGCTGGAAAACGCCGACGGCAGCCAGCAGTCGATCCAGGCCCGTGCCCTGGTCAATGCGGCCGGCCCGTGGGTGGCCAAGTTCATCCAGGACGACCTCAAGCTCGACGCGCCATATGGCATCCGCCTGATCCAGGGCAGTCACCTGATCGTGCCGAAGCTGTACGACGGCGAACATGCCTACATCCTGCAGAACGAAGACCAGCGCATCGTCTTCGCCATTCCGTACCTGGAACGCTTCACCCTGATCGGCACCACCGACCGCGAATACACTGGCGACCCGGCGAAAGTGGCAATCACCGAGGGCGAGACCGATTACCTGCTGAAAGTGGTCAACGAGCACTTCAATCACCAGCTCAGCCGCGCCGATATCCTCCACACCTATGCCGGAGTTCGTCCGTTGTGCAACGACGAGTCCGACAACCCGTCGGCCGTTACCCGCGACTACACCCTGGCGCTGTCGGCCAGCACTGGCGAAGCACCGCTGTTGTCGGTATTCGGTGGCAAACTGACCACCTACCGCAAACTGGCCGAGTCGGCGATGGCCGAGCTGGCCCCGTTCTTCACCCAGATGCGCGGTAGCTGGACGGCTACCGCCCCTCTGCCGGGCGGCGAAGACATGAGCACCCCGCAAGCGCTGGTCGATGCCATCCTGGCCCGCTACGGCTGGTTGCCCGCCGAAATCGCCAAGCGCTGGGCACGTACCTATGGCAGCCGCGTGTGGCGCCTGCTGGAAGGCGTACAAGGCCCGGAAGACCTGGGTGAGGCGATTGGCGGCGGCTTGTTCACCCGTGAGGTGGATTACCTGTGCAGTGAGGAATGGGCAGTGAATGCCGATGACATCCTCTGGCGCCGGAGCAAGCTGGGGCTGTTCACTACCGCAGCTGAACAACAGGCTTTGCAGGACTATCTTCAGCGCCTGGAGCTGAATCGCGCGCGGGTTCAAGCTGCCTAGTCGCTGACCAACATCGCGGGGCAAGCCCGCTCCTACACTGGGAGCGGGCTTGCCCTCGGACGCGGCCCATCATTCGGATTTCCGAACACCAAACCCCGCCGCATTCGGCCATCCGGACGAATCCTACCTCCCGCAAACCGTCAAAAAAGATTAATCCCCCGATTTTTCATGGCGTTATGATCGAAATCAGGGCTTGGCACGAGTCATGCTCTACACTCAGTACCCGAATGCGCAAACCGCTTCACTGCAGTGTTCGCTGAACGAAAGAGCCGGCCAACGGCTCCATAAAAAAAACAACGTCGAGGAAATTTTGATGCGTATCGTTCCCCATCTGTTGGGCGCCGCTGTTGCGGCCGCTTTGATCAGTGCGCCAGCCTTCGCTGCCGAACTGACCGGCACCCTGAAAAAGATCAACGAGTCGGGCACCATTACCCTGGGGCACCGCGACGCTTCCATTCCGTTCTCCTACATCGCCGACGCTTCGGGCAAACCCGTCGGTTACTCCCATGACATCCAGCTGGCAATCGTCGAGGCCCTGAAAAAGGACCTGAACAAGCCGGACCTGAAGGTCAAATACAACCTCGTCACCTCCCAGACCCGTATCCCGCTGGTACAGAACGGCACCGTTGACGTCGAATGTGGTTCGACCACCAACAACGTCGAGCGCCAGCAGCAGGTCGCCTTCTCGGTCGGTATCTTCGAAGTCGGTACCCGCCTGCTGACCAAGGCAGAAGACGGCAAGCCGGAAAACGCCAAGTACAAGGACTTCCCGGACCTGGCCGGCAAGAACGTGGTCACCACCGCCGGTACCACTTCCGAGCGCATCCTCAAGGCCATGAACGCCGACAAGCAGATGAAGATGAACGTCATCTCGGCCAAGGACCACGGCGAGTCGTTCCAGATGCTCGAGTCCGGCCGCGCCGTGGCCTTCATGATGGACGACGCGCTGCTCGCCGGTGAAATGGCCAAGGCCAAGAACCCGAAAGGCTGGGCAATCGTCGGTACGCCGCAGTCCTATGAAATCTACGGCTGCATGGTCCGCAAGGACGACCCGGCGTTCAAGGCTGCCGTCGACAAGGCCATCGTCGAGCTCTACAAGTCGGGCGAGATCAACAAGATCTACGACAAGTGGTTCAACCAGCCAGTCCCACCTAAAGGCCTGAACCTGCAGTTCCCGATGAGCGACGAGCTCAAGGCGCTGATCGCCAATCCTACCGACAAAGCTGCAGACGAAAAGAAGTCCTGATCCCCAGCTAGTTAGTGTCTAACCTTTCATCCGAGGGCGCCTTGCGCCCCCGGATGCTCGAAGGTGCCCGTGAAACAACTGATCTGAGGGGAGATCCCGATGAATTACAACTGGGACTGGGGCGTATTCTTCAAGTCCACTGGCGTCGGCAGCGAAACCTATCTGGACTGGTATATCACCGGCCTGGGCTGGACCATCGCCATTGCCATTGCCGCCTGGATCATCGCATTGCTGCTGGGTTCGGTACTCGGCGTCATGCGTACTGTGCCGAACCGTCTGGTATCGGGCATTGCCACCGCCTACGTGGAACTCTTTCGTAACGTACCGCTGCTGGTGCAGCTGTTCATCTGGTACTTCCTGGTGCCCGACCTGCTGCCGGAGAACCTGCAGGAGTGGTACAAGCAAGACCTCAACCCGACCACCTCGGCACTGATCAGTGTGGTCGTCTGCCTGGGCCTGTTCACCGCTGCGCGGGTTTGCGAACAAGTGCGTACCGGTATCCAGGCGTTGCCCCGCGGCCAGGAAGCCGCCGCCCGCGCCATGGGCTTCAGCCTGCCGCAGGTGTACTGGAACGTGCTGCTGCCGCAAGCCTACCGGATCATCATTCCGCCACTGACCTCGGAATTTTTGAACGTGTTCAAGAACTCCTCGGTGGCCTCGCTGATCGGCCTGATGGAGCTGCTGGCGCAAACCAAGCAGACCGCCGAGTTCTCGGCCAACCTGTTTGAAGCCTTCACCCTGGCCACCCTGATTTACTTCACCCTGAACATGGGCCTGATGCTGCTGATGCGCATGGTCGAGAAAAAAGTCGCGGTACCCGGACTGATCTCCGTGGGGGGCAAATAATGGACTTCAGTGGAATCATCCCTGCCCTGCCGGGCCTGTGGAACGGCATGGTCATGACCCTGCAACTGATGGTCATGGGCATTGTCGGCGGTATCGTGCTCGGCACCATCCTGGCCCTGATGCGCCTGTCGTCGAGCAAGCTGCTGTCGAATTTTGCCGGCGCCTACGTCAACTACTTCCGCTCCATCCCGCTGCTGCTGGTCATCACCTGGTTCTACCTGGCGGTGCCGTTCGTGCTGCGCTGGATCACCGGCGAAGACACCCCGGTCGGGGCCTTCACCTCTTGCGTCGTGGCGTTCATGATGTTCGAGGCGGCGTATTTCTGTGAAATCGTCCGTGCCGGCGTGCAGTCGATCTCCAAGGGCCAGATGGGCGCCGCCCAGGCCCTGGGCATGACCTACGGCCAGACCATGCGCCTGATCATCCTGCCCCAGGCGTTTCGCAAGATGACCCCGCTGCTGCTGCAGCAGAGCATCATCCTGTTTCAGGATACCTCGCTGGTGTACACCGTCGGCCTGGTCGACTTCCTCAACTCGGCACGGGCCAGTGGCGACATCATCGGGCGCTCCAATGAGTTCCTGGTGTTTGCCGGCGCCGTGTACTTCGTCATCAGCTTCTCCGCTTCCTTCCTGGTCAAGCGTCTGCAGAAAAGGATAACCGTATGATCTCCATCAAGAACGTCAACAAGTGGTACGGGGACTTCCAGGTTCTGACCGACTGCAACACCGAGGTCAAGAAAGGCGAAGTGGTCGTGGTCTGCGGCCCGTCGGGCTCGGGCAAGTCGACCCTGATCAAGTGCGTCAACGCCCTGGAACCCTTCCAGAAGGGTGACATCATCGTCGACGGCACCTCGATTGCAGACCCCAAGACCAACCTGCCCAAGCTGCGCTCGCGGGTCGGCATGGTGTTCCAGCATTTCGAGCTGTTCCCGCACCTGACCATCACCGAAAACCTGACCATTGCCCAGCGCAAGGTGTTGGGCCGCAGCGAAGCCGAAGCGACCAAGAAGGGCCTGGCCCTGCTCGAGCGCGTCGGCCTCAGCGCCCACGCCAAGAAGCACCCGGGGCAACTGTCCGGTGGCCAGCAGCAACGTGTGGCCATTGCCCGCGCCCTGTCGATGGACCCGATCGTCATGCTGTTCGACGAACCGACCTCGGCACTGGACCCGGAAATGGTCAGCGAAGTACTGGACGTAATGGTCGAGCTGGCCCATGAAGGCATGACCATGATGTGCGTGACCCACGAAATGGGCTTCGCCCGCAAGGTCGCCAACCGGGTGATCTTCATGGACAAGGGCAACATCATCGAAGACTGCACCAAGGAAGAATTCTTTGGTGACCAGAGCGTACGCGACCAGCGTACCCAGCACTTCCTCAGCAAGATCCTGCAACACTGAGGTCACAACGCTGCTTGTCCGGTGTACGCCGGGCAGGCAGCGCTGTTAGTTACCGGGCTACTGTGATGAAATGCGACCCTACGCTCTTTCGCCCTGCCAAGCCTGCCCTTGCCGTGAAACCCCGTCTGATCCGCCAACTGCTGTTACCGCCACTGATCATCCTGCTGATGATCGGTCTGGGCGTGGCCGGTTTCATGATCAGCGAACACAACGGCATCCGCACCTTGAGCGAAAACGGCGAGCGCCAGCTCGAGCTGCACGCGCGCGCGGTCGAGAGCGAGATCAGCAAGTACACCTACCTGCCGAGCCTGCTGGAGCTTGAAAACAACGTTTCCAACCTGCTCACCGAAGCCGATGGCGAACACCGCCAGGCGGTCAACGAATACCTTGAAGGCCTGAACCGCCGCAGCCGTAGCCGGGCGATCTTCGTCCTCGACACCACCGGCCGGGTCCAGGCCACCAGCAACTGGCGCGATGTCGACAGTTTCCTCGGTGAAGACCTGTCGTTCCGCGCCTATTTCCAGGACGCCGTGCGTGGCCAGCCAGGGCGCTTCTACGGCATCGGCAGCACCACCGGCGAGCCGGGTTATTTCCTTGCCCACGGCCTCGAAGAACACGGCAAGATCATTGGTGTAGCGGTGATCAAGGTGCGCCTGGAGGCCATGGAAGAACGCTGGCAACGGGCACGCCTTGAAGCTTTTGTCAGCGACGAGAACGGCATCATCATCCTCTCCAGCGACCCGGCGCGGCGGCTCAAGTCGGTGCGCCCGCTGACCCCGGAAATCAAGGAGCGCCTGGCGCGCAGCCTGCAGTATTACTGGTGGCCGCTGAATGAACTGGAACCGCTGTCGCGAGAGAAAATCGCCGACGGTGTCGAGAAGCTGAGCTTCCCGGCCAATGCCGAACTCGGCGACGGCCGCCGCGAAGTGGCTTATCTCGCGCAAACCCGGCGCCTGAGCGATACGCCCTGGCACTTCACCCTGCTCACGCCCTTGCAGGACCTGCGCCGCGAATCCATGGTCCAGGGCATCCTGGTCGGCGTCGCCTTTGCCTTGCTGGCCATCCTGCTGATTGCCTGGAACGAACGGCGCAAGGTGATTGCCACCCGCCTGGCCGCTCGTGAAGCGCTGGAAGAAGCCAACAGTCAACTGGAACGCAAGATCGCCGAACGCACTGCCGACCTGCGCGCCAGCAACGAACGCCTCAAGGGCCAGATCCGCGAACGCCGGCATGCCGAACAGACTTTGCGCCACGCCCAGGATGAACTGGTCCAGGCCGGCAAGTTGGCAGCCATCGGCCAGATGTCGACCAGCATCGCCCATGAACTGAACCAGCCGCTGGCCGCCCTGCGCACCTTGTCAGGCAACAGCGTGCGCTTCCTCGAACGCGGCGCGCTGGAAACCGTCAGCACCAACCTGCGCACCATGAACGACCTGATCGACCGCATGGGCCGTATCACTGCCAGCCTGCGCTCCTTCGCCCGCCGCGGTGAAGACAGCGGCAAGGCCTCGCTGAGCAAGGCCGTCGAGGCCAGCCTGCAGGTGCTGGGCAACCGCATCGCCGGCTGCCATTTGCAGCTGCACAGCAACTACGAAGACCAGAAGCTGGCTATCGACCAGACCCGCCTGGAGCAGATCCTGGTCAACCTGATCGGCAACGCCCTCGATGCCATGGCCGCGCAACCCATGCCGCAACTGTGGCTGGAAGGCGAGCTGCTGGGCGACAAATACCGCCTGCGGGTGCGCGACAACGGTCACGGCATCGATGACGAAACGCGCAAGCACCTGTTCGAACCGTTTTTCACCACCAAACCGGGAGAGCACGGCCTGGGCCTGGGCCTGACCCTGTCTGCCAGCCTCGCCGCCGCCGCCAAGGGCAGCCTCAGCGTCGAACATCCCGCCACTGGCGGTACCGCGTTCGTGCTTAGCCTGCCGCTGGTCAATGCCCCCACAGAATCAGCCGAGTCCCTATGAACCAAGCGCCCCTTACCGTCCTGATCGTCGAAGACGACCCGCATGTGCTGCTCGGCTGCCAGCAGGCGCTGGCGCTGGAAGACATCGCCTGCGAAGGCGTCGGCAGCGCCGAAGAAGCCCTGCAGCGTATCGGCGATGACTTTGCCGGCATCGTTGTCAGCGATATCCGCCTGCCCGGCATCGATGGCCTGGAACTGCTCAGCCGCTTGAAAGCCCGCGACCGCAGCCTGCCGGTGGTGCTGATCACCGGCCACGGCGACATCGACATGGCGGTCGGTGCCATGCGTAACGGCGCTTACGACTTCATGGAAAAGCCCTTCGCCCCGGAACGCCTGGTCGAAGTGGTGCGTCGTGCCCTGGAACAACGCGGCCTGTCCCGCGAAGTGTTCGCCCTGCGCCGCCAACTGGCCGGGCAAAGCACCCTTGAAGGGCGCATCATCGGCCGTTCGCCGGCCATGCAGAACCTGCGCGAACTGATCGCCAACGTCGCCGATACCTCGGCTAACGTGCTGATCGAAGGCGAGACCGGCACCGGCAAGGAACTGGTCGCCCGCTGCCTGCACGATTTCAGCCGCCGCCAGGGCGCGCCGTTCGTGGCGCTCAACTGCGGCGGCCTGCCGGAGAACCTGTTCGAGAGCGAAATCTTCGGCCACGAGGCCAACGCCTTTACCGGCGCCGGTAAACGGCGGATCGGCAAGATCGAGCACGCCAACGGCGGCACGTTGTTCCTCGACGAAGTCGAAAGCATGCCACTCAATCTGCAAATCAAGCTGTTGCGTGTATTGCAGGAGCGCACCCTGGAGCGCCTGGGCTCGAACCAGAGCATTGCCGTGGATTGCCGGGTGATCGCCGCGACCAAGTCCGACCTCGACGCCCTGGGCCAGAGCGGGCAGTTCCGTAGCGACCTGTACTACCGGCTGAACGTGGTGACCCTGGAGCTGCCGCCACTGCGCGAGCGCCGTGAAGACATCCTGCAACTGTTCGAACACTTCCTGCAGCAGTCGTCCCTGCGCTTCGACCGGGAAACCCCGCAACTGGACAGCCAGACCCTGTCGCGGCTGATGGCCCACGACTGGCCGGGCAACGTGCGCGAACTGCGTAACGTCGCCGAGCGCTACGCCCTGGGCCTGCCCGCATTCAAGAAGGCCGGGGCCAGTGCCAACCAGGGCCTGGGCTTTGCCGAGGCGGTCGAGGCCTTCGAGCGCAATCTGCTCAGCGATGCCTTGCAGCGCACCGGCGGCAACCTCAGCCAGGCGAGCCAGGAGCTGGGCATGGCCAAGACCACGCTGTTCGACAAAGTGAAAAAGTATGGCCTGGGCTAACCGGCCGGTGAAACGGGACAAGACGTGGACCTGATACTCAAAGCCTGCCTGGGCGCTGCCGTAGTGGTGATCCTTGCCGCCCTGGCGAAGACCCGCAACTACTATATTGCCGGCCTGGTGCCGCTGTTCCCGACCTTCGCCCTGATCGCCCACTACATCGTCGGCAAGGGCCGCTCGCTGGATGACCTGAAGACCACCATCCTGTTCGGCATGTGGTCGATCATCCCCTACTTCGTCTACCTGGCGGCGCTGTACCTGCTGGTCGATCGCCTGCGCCTGGAGGCTTCGCTGGCCCTGGCGGCGGTGGCCTGGCTGGTGGCGGCGACGGTGCTGGTGAGTGTCTGGGTAAGGCTGCATTAAGGCTCTTGGGGGCTACTTCGTAGCCCATCGCCGGCAAGACCGGCTCCCACAAAATCCGGTGCATGCAGATCCTGTAGGAGCGGGCTTGCCCCGCGATCAGTACACCGCCAGATGGGTATCGGCCAGCCGTTGCGTCTTCAGATAGGGCAGCACCGCACCCAGCAACGGCCCCTTGAACTGCTCCTGAAAACGATGGGCCAGGCCCGGAATCAGCCGTAACTGGCTGCCCTTGATGTGCGCAGCCAGGTGCACACCGTGCATCACCGGCAGCAGCGGGTCGGCGGTGCCGTGCACCACCAGGGTCGGCAGGCGCAGGGTGTTGAGCATCTCGACCCGGCTCTGTTCGGCCAGGATCGCCATGATCTGGCGCTTGACCCCTTCGGGATTGAAGGCGCGGTCATAGGCAAGCGCCGCCTGCTCGAGCAGCGCCTGGCGGTCATCCTCGACCTCGGGGCTACCCAGGGCCGCCAGCAGGTCGGCCTGCTGCTCAAGCGCCACCTCGCGATTCGGCGCGCCACGCCGGGCCAGCAACTGCACCAGCGCCGGGTTCGGTGCCGGCAAGCCCTGGGCACCGGAACTCGACATGATCAGGGTCAGGCTCTCGACCCGCTCCGGCGCCTGCGCCGCCAGGTGCTGGGCGATCATCCCGCCCATGCTCACGCCCATGACATGAAAGCGCCGCACCTGCAGGGCATCCATCAGCCCCAGGCCGTCTTCGGCCATATCGCTCAGGGTGTAAGGCGCGGCCACCGGCAGGCCGAGCTTGTAGCGCAGCAGCTCGAAGGTCAGGTTGGCGCCGTTGGGGGCCTGGTTCCAGCTGGACAGGCCGACATCGCGATTGTCGTAGCGGATCACCCGAAAGCCCTGCTGACAGAGGGCGACCACCACTTCATCGGGCCAGTGGATCAGTTGCCCGCCCAGGCCCATGACCAGCAGCAAAGCCGGGTCCGAATCGCGGCCGATACTCTGATACGCCAGGCTGACCTGCGAAAGCTCGACCCGTTCGGTCGGCACGCTGACGTCGCAACGCGACGCCGCAAAAGAAGGAACGGCGCACATCAGCGCCAGAAAAAAAGCAAAAGCCCGCATGAGCGAAACACCAGAATGCAAATCCCCAGTAGAGCGCGAGTCTGATGAACTTCGTTCAAGCGCGCTGCCACAGTTGCGTGACAGTTTGATGAATGGCGCCCAACGGTATTCAGCAATATGTACCGCAGCGATCAACCCGGTTTCCCGCCCAATGTTGAATGCCATTACCGGCATTACCTGAATCAGGAAATCTGCGATGAGTGAGCTACCTGAAACACTCGAACGGCTGTCTCTATCCCCTGTCGAATTTGTTGCCGATCGGTCAACTGCGTCGGTCATACCCACCGCCATCGTCAGACGCTGGGAAGATCATCTGCAAACCTTCAACACCTTGCTAACCGAAGCCCCTGGCGTTCACCAGGCATTACTCGGGCTGGTGCGCACACAATTGCGCGCAGACCCGGTTACCACCGCCCTGCGCTTTCCGGTGGGCACCGGGGGGCATACTTCGGATGTCAGCCTGGTCGCGCTTGCCGCACATGTTCGCCATCACCCACAGCCCCCCGCCAACCTGGACGATACGGCCCAGGTGGTGGCCCTGGACAACCGCAGCCCGCTCCTGCACCTGACTCCCACGCAACTACTGGCTCGTGTCGCCAGCCTGGACATCGTTGGTGCTGTCCGACAGCAATGGAACAGCTACTGGCAAGCACGGGCCAAAGGTACGCCGGTCAGCCGCCGCACCCACGCCCAAAACCAGTACCACGGCCTGCTCAGTGCACGCTGGGAAGCGGCGCTGGCAGCAGGTGAGTTCAATGCCCAGCAGCAACGTCCGGTCAACGGCGTGCTGGCCAATCCTGAGTGGTTACGCCTGGACAACAAGCAGCTCTATTTGCAGACACCCTCCCTGGCAGGAAAAGCAGTGGCTGGCGCGCTGCTGTTCAGTGTCGAGAATGAGCCTGGGCTAATTCTCTACAGACCTGGCAATCAACCTGCATTCACTGCCTATGAGACGCACCAAGCGCTGACAGACGCCCTCATGGAACACCCCGGCGACTCGACGGACACCGTGAGTTTCCAGAACCACGACACCCTCTCGGCCGGGTTCACCACACTGTTCGACAGCTTGCTCGATGCGCGATTGAAGGCTCTGGACCATGACCCAGGCGCCGATATCCGACAATACGCTGAACTCGCCCTGTCCCTTATCCATTGGGTCGATCACGAGCAACGCAATCCATCCGTGCTTCATCCCCCTCCTGTGCTCGTGGAAGAAGACCACGAAGAGGTGCCACAACCCTCGTTTTTTGACTTCGGCAATCTGCGAGTCGACATTCCCTACCCTGTGCGCTTGCAGCAGATCAACCGGCAAAGGCATCTACTGGACAGTATTACCGAGCAAAACCTGCAATCGCTGCAAGATCAGCACAACGCGCTGGTCGCCGCCTGCGAGGACGCTGAAAAGGCCGCTGAACAACAGCTACTGGTTGACCCATGGCGCACGGATGAAACGCCCACGGCCGCTGGCGACCTTATCGCAGCCCATCATAAAGGCCTGCGCGCTCATGCTCGCCTGCAGAACCTGCTGGGGCAGCTCGATAACGAGGAGTTGCGCTGGGTGGAAAGCCTGCTCGATGCCCCCGACGCCTTTCCGAGCCTGGGCTCGAGCATTGCCGCCGCCCATCCGGTACTGAATACCACCAGTGTTCAACAAGGTACTGAGACTGTAACCAGCACCGTTGTCCAGGACTGCATTGTCGTGACGCTGCAGGAACAGCATGCGCAGCACAGCCTGCTACTGTATTGGCCAGGCGAACAGGGAGGGCTGCTACGTTGCGCCAACCAGAGTGAATTAGAGCGATGCTTCGGCCTCTCTGATTCAAGCCAGCAGTCGTTGAGCCTTTCGGCCATAACCGGTGATGTGCTGGCCAAGGTGCTGACTTACCACCTGACCCGCTGCAAGGCAGCGGCCCAAACCAGCGCGTCGGCATCGGCAAGCACTGCGGATGATTCGCTTGCACGTATTCGAGAGTCGCTCACGCACGCCTTGCAGGTTCCGCGTCATGCCGCGCGTGAATATGCCTTCGGCCTGATGAAAGAGCAGCAAGCCAGCGCCACCTTGAGCAACGTCTCCTTCCCCTGGCTGGCAGGCCTGACGACGCCCATTCGAGCGGCCCTGAAATCGGACATGCTGGAGTATATCGACGCCATGCGTCGCTCCCAGGCACTGATCGCCCGCGACCTGCCTCATCTCTCGCTGTTTTGCCGTCAACACATCTACAGTCGCCTGGTGCAGGATTTCCCGAGCTACGACGGCAGCCCTATCAGCATTGACCTGCCGAAGAGTACGTCCAAACGCAAAGAGCCGATCGCCGGCAGCGGTGCCCCTGGTGTTCCGTACCGAGAAGTGTTGGTGGCCAGTGACGAACGGGAGGTCATGAGCCTGGAAACGCTGCTCCTGGAGCACATCGATGATGCGATGAAAGGTCGACTGCAGTTCATGACTTTGCACATAGCAACGTCGCAGCCAGTGCTTGAACAGGCTCTGCAAGGCGGTATCAACGCGGCGTATCTAGTGGCGCTAACCCGAGATCTCGACCTGGCCCAGAAACGCGAAGACATGATTCTTGCCGCCTATCGTGGCACCCACGAAGATTCCTTCGCCCGCCAGTTTCGCCGTGAATGCCTGGGTGCCCCCTTGCGTCTGATGCTCAAGATGCAAAGTACCCACGCCAGGGCAACCGGCGATATCAACGCCCAGGGACAGGCGATCTTCGACATCGCCATCGATGCCGACAACGCTGAAGCCTTTCTGGCCGATGGTCACAGCATTCGTCTGATCCCCGCCCGGCTCACCGCGGGTGGGGAAGATACCGAAGGATATGGTGTCACCCTTTCCGGCGTGACCTTCGTTACCGACGAAAAAAGCGACACGACCTTGCTCTACCGCCCTGATCATCCGAAAAAATACCTGCGCCAGTACTCCAGCCTGGAAGATGCCCGCATGGGCTTGTACGAGTTGATCAAGCAAAGCGCAGAGATCGATTACCTGGCCGACCGTGCCTTGCTGGGCGACCCGGACACACACAAGTCACGCATGCGCCAGGCCATAGGGCATCGCTTCAATGGCATCATCGGACTAGGATCGGTGTGGCCATCGACCACCTCGCTTGCCCAGCACCTGCTTGACGCCCAAGGTGGCCGGGTACTGGAGGCTCATCGCGCGACATCGCGATCGAACAATCAGCTGTGGCTGGAAAACTTCGCCTATCAAAGCGGCATGATCTTCAACCACATCAAGATGGCGCTGGGCCTGGTGCCGGTAGTTGGCACCGCCGTTGGCATCTATGACTTCTTCGAAGCCAGCGCCAAGGCCGCTTCGGCATTGGTCCACGGCCAGGTAGGCAAGGCATTGGACGAACTGGAGCAAGCGCTGCTGGCCTTCATTGATGCGGCGATGGACGTGCTGCCCAGTGTCGTCGCCAAGGCCAGCGCGGCACGCCTACTGACCGGCCAACGCCAACTGCGGGTACTGCAAAGCGGCCCTCAATCAGGGTTCAGGCCTGGCTCGGCTGACGCCAGCCAGCGCCTGTCGCGCTTTGCCGGTTATGAATATCAAACACCCCTTTCACTGACCGCGATCCAGCCTGGTAACAGTGCCAAATACCGGGGCATCTACCGGCATGCCGAGGGGGATTTCATCCTCATCGAAGACCGCCCTTGCCAGGTGGAGTGGCTCGAGACCGAACATACCTGGCGTCTGCGCGGTACCACCGGGAAAACCTGGAAGAAAAACATCGCTCTGGATGAGACTGGCCAATGGGATACCCATTTCGCCCTCTACGGTGTGCATCTGCAAGGTGGCGGTTCGGGTGGTGGCCAGATAGTCGGACGCCTGGCCGACCTCGCTGATCCTTTGTGGCCTGCCCCTATACGTGATCGGCTGCCCCGCTGGTGGACTGATGCCACCCATCGTCGTCGCTTGGCTCTGAAGGAAAACACTGAACGCACCTACAGCAAGCTGGCTGATCAGTATGACCCCAATGACCAACTGAAAAACAACGGTTCTTCCGACCCCATCGAACTCGCGCGCATCGACCGGGCTTGCGCAGACGAAATCGCCGAAGCCAAAGCCGTGTTCAAGACGCTGGAGGAATACCGCCCCTTGCTCTCCGGTAACAACCTGGCCGACAACAGCCGATTCAAGAACAGTGCTGTAACCATCATCGTCCATCGCTCGTTCAATCGGGTTAGCCACGCCAGGAAGCTCGCCAAGACGGTGCAAAACAGCATCGGCCACTCAGGAACCACCCTACTGACCCAGGCACAATTTGATCAATACATCCAACGAATCAAGAAGTTCATCGAAACCCTGGATCACATCGAGAACCTGGAAAAAGACATCAGGACCTGGCTTGCGCGTACGACGAATAAACAGACGATTACTGCTGTGAATGCCGACTTACCCAAGATACTCAACGTCAATCATTTCACCACAAAAACCAGCGAACTTGCCCAGCTCGTACATATTGCCCGCCCAACAAACGACCTGGCCTGGCAGTATTTCAATGACAGCATCAAGCAGGCGGTAAAACGATTTGAGCACGCCTTGAGCAATCATCATAACGTGCACAAAATCAGCCTTGCGAGTGAGCGCAAGACACTCTTGAGAGACTGTGTCGTGGTCTATCAGCAGCACATTTCAAATCTCAGGCTGTGGTCGGTCAACTACCCGCAGTATTTTGATTCAACCTTTATTGCGCCAATCGGCGAGGCCATGGAGCAACTGACCCGGTTGGCCAACAAGGAATTGGGCACAGCGGGTGCAGCCGGTGCAAGCCAGACAGTAAAGCCCAAACCTGCGGCCCCAGGGCAGCCGCCCTCTCGTGTATTTGAAACGGAAGATGAGTATTTTCTGATCGGCTCCGAATCCGTTGCCTCAGGCGCTCAGCCGCACCGATTCAGCGTCACTGGCCCCGGAGGGCTCACGGAAACCTATGTGCAAGGCCCTCGGGGTAAATGGCAATTGGAGTCGCCACGGCCCCCCGCTGCCGGGACGCGATTCAGCCTGCAACAGCTGATGACTGAAGCAAAACAGCGGCTGGGCAACATCGAACAGGATGCCACTCGCATTCGCGCCTACATAAAACCTGACTCAATTCCCGCAGAGTTGGAAGACTTGATGAATGAGTTGGCCGAACAATTGAGATCCCGTGCTCAAAAAATTCATCAACTCGACGACAAACAGCCACTCATTGCCAGCCTAAGAAGCAAAGCGGCGCAGCTTGCCGTACAAGGCAAGCAGCTGCGAATCACGCAGGCATTGGCCAGCCAGAAACCCAATGCCGGCCATCTGGATTACCTGGTTGCACAGCAGGCAGTCGACATTATAAAAAAGGAAGGGCTTATCGAACTTGCCCGAAGCCCAGAGGGGCGCCGCGACTTCATGCAGGAATACGAAGTTCGCGACTTGACGCAAACACCACCACGGCCCCTGTGGTATGCGCACTTCCATTACAACGCACAGTCAGCAGCGTTCAGCGACTTTGTCAAAGCCCACCTCAAGTTGCGCGACTACCGCTATCTGGGGTCAAAATGGCAACAATCGCTGGGCGCTCAGGCTGAAACTATCTGGCGCGGAGACATCAACCGAGAAATCGTAAGCAAGCATTTTCAATCGCTATGAGCTAATCCAGGCGCCAAGGGAACAGGCAAGCTGCTCCCTTGGCGTATTCTCAGGCCAGCTCGCTGCGCAATTGCCGCGCCGCCGCCACCATGTTCACCAGCGCCGCTTCCGTCTCCGGCCAGGCGCGGGTCTTCAGGCCGCAGTCCGGGTTGACCCACAAGCGTTCGGCCGGGATACGCTTGACCGCCTTGCTCATCAGCTGGACCATCTCGGCAGTGTCCGGCACCCGTGGCGAGTGGATGTCATAGACGCCCGGGCCAATGTCGTTGGGGTAGTCGAAGGCTTCAAAGGCTTCCAGCAGTTCCATGTCCGAGCGCGAGGTCTCGATGGTGATGACGTCGGCGTCCATGGCGGCGATCGCTTCGATCACATCGTTGAACTCGCTGTAGCACATGTGGGTGTGGATCTGGGTTTCATCGCGCACACCGCTGGAGCACAGGCGGAACGCTTCCACCGCCCAGTCCAGGTACGCCTGCCACTGCGCACGGCGCAGCGGCAGGCCCTCACGGAATGCGGCTTCGTCGATCTGCACGATCTTGATGCCAGCGGCTTCCAGGTCCTGCACTTCGTCACGGATGGCCAGGGCCAGTTGTTCGGCCTGAACCTTGCGCGACACGTCTTCACGCGGGAACGACCACATCAGCATGGTGACCGGGCCGGTCAGCATGCCTTTCATGACCTTGCTGGTCAGGCGCTGGGCGTATTCGATCCAGGCCACGGTCATGGCCTGCGGGCGGTTGAGGTCGCCATAGATGATCGCCGGTTTCACGCAACGCGAACCGTAGCTCTGGACCCAGCCGTAACGGGTGAAGGCATAACCGTCCAGTTGCTCGGCAAAGTACTCGACCATGTCGTTGCGCTCGGCTTCACCGTGCACCAACACATCCAGGCCCAGGCGCTCCTGCACCTGCACGGCATGGCGGATCTCGCTGTGCATGGCGTCGGTGTAGTCGTTGGCCGAGAGTTTGCCCTGCTTGTAGGCTTGACGCGCCAGGCGGATCGCCGAGGTCTGCGGGAAAGAACCGATGGTGGTGGTCGGGAACGCCGGCAGTTGCAGGCGCTGACGCTGGGCTTCGATACGCTGGACGAAGGCCGACTGGCGCTGACTGTCGGCAGCGGTCACGGCAGCCAGGCGGGCCTGAACCTGCGGCTTGTGAATGCGTGGCGACTCGGCACGGCGCTTCTGTACGGCACGGCTGTTGCTCAGGGCGTTCTGCACGGCAGGCAGGTGCGGATTGTCCAGGGCCTTGGCCAGCACGGCGATTTCCTCGCACTTCTGCACGGCAAAGGCCAGCCAGCTTTTCAGTTCGGCATCGAGCTTGTCTTCCCGGCCGAGGTCCACCGGGCTGTGCAGCAGCGAACAGGAGCCGGCCACCCAGAGGTTGGCACCAAAGCGTTGCTGGGCTTGTTGCAGCTGCTCCAGCGCCTTGTCCAGGTCACAGCGCCAGACGTTGCGGCCGTTGACCACACCCAAGGACAGCACTTTATAGGTAGGCAGGCGATCGAGTACCGCCGGCAGTTGTTCCGGTGCGCGCACCAGGTCGATATGCAGGCCATCCACCGGCAGGCCGACGGCCAGGCCGAGGTTGTCTTCCAGGCCGCTGAAGTAGGTGGCGACCAGCTTCTTCAGGGGCGAGTACTGCAGGATGTGGTAAGCACGTTCGAAGGCGTTCTTCCATTCCTGCGGCAGGTCAAGGCCGAGGATCGGCTCGTCGATCTGCACCCACTCCACGCCCTGGCGCGACAGGCGGCTGAGGATTTCGCCGTACACCGGCAGCAGCCGCTCAAGCAGGTCGAGCTTGTCGAACTCGCCGCCCTTGGCCTTGCCCAGCCACAGGTAGGTCAGCGGGCCGATCAGCACCGGCTTGACCGCGTGGCCGAGGGCCTGGGCTTCGGCAACTTCTTCGAACAGCTGTTCCCAACTGAGCAAAAAGCGCTGGTCGGCGCTGAATTCCGGGACCAGGTAGTGATAGTTGGTGTCGAACCACTTGGTCAGCTCTTGCGCATATTGCGTCTGGCCGTGGCTACCGCCGCAGCAGGTGCTGGCGCCACGAGCCATGGCGAACAGGGTGTCGAGGGTCGGCAGGCCATTGTCGCCCCTGACCTGGGCGAAGCGCTCGGGGATCGCCCCGAAGGTCAGCGAGTGGGTCAGGACCTGGTCGTACCAGGCAAAATCGCCGACCGGCAGCAGCTCGATACCGGCGTCTTTCTGCAGCTGCCAGTGGCGGGCGCGCAGTTCGCGGCCAACAGCCTCGAGACCTGCCTGATCGAGATCGCCTTTCCAGTAGGCTTCTTGCGCTTTTTTCAGTTCGCGGTCAGCGCCGATGCGCGGGAAACCAAGGTTGTGGGCCAATGCCATGAGAAAACGTCCTCCCTGTAAAAGATGACGCTATTGTCGACAGCCAGACCAACATGAGACAAACTCAATAAATTCGTGTTCATCTCAAAATTTACTCATGGAGCCCCTCGGTGCTGGAAATTCGTCACCTGAAAACCCTGCACGCCCTGCGCGAAGCCGACAGCCTGGTCGAGGCCGCCGAACGCCTGCACCTGACCCAGTCGGCGCTGTCCCATCAGTTCAAGGAGCTGGAAGAGCGCCTGGGCATGCCGCTGTTCATGCGCAAGACCAAGCCGCTGCGCTTCACCAGCGCCGGCCTGCGCCTGCTGCAGCTGGCCGATGCCACCCTGCCGCTGCTGCGCGGCGCCGAGCGCGACATCGCCCGCCTGGCCGGTGGCACCGCCGGGCGCCTGCACATGGCCATTGAATGCCACAGCTGCTTCCAGTGGCTGATGCCGACCATCGACCAGTTCCGCGATGCCTGGCCGGAGGTCGAGCTGGACCTGGCCTCGGGTTTTGCCTTCGCCCCGCTGCCAGCCCTGGCCCGTGGCGATCTGGACCTGGTGGTGACCTCCGACCCGCTGGAGCTCAGCGGCATTACCTACGTGCCGCTGTTCACCTACGAAGCCATGCTCGCCGTGGCCAACCAGCACCCCCTGGCGCACAAGCCGTACATGGTGCCGGAAGACCTGGCCACGGAAACCCTGATCACCTACCCGGTGGAGCGCGACCGCCTGGACATCTTCACCCGCTTCCTGGAGCCGGCCGACGTCGAGCCGGCGCAGGTGCGCACGGCCGAGCTGACGGTGATGATGATGCAACTGGTGGCCAGCGGCCGCGGGGTCTGCGGCATGCCGCACTGGGCCCTGCACGAGTACAGCTCGCGCGGTTACGTGAAGGCCAAGCGCCTGGGTGAGAAAGGCCTGTTTGCCACGCTGTACGCGGCGGTGCGCAGCGACATGCTCGATGCGCCATACATGCGCGACTTCCTGCTGACCGCCAAGGATACGTCCTTCTCCACCCTCGACGGCGTCAGCGCGGTACGTTGAGCCTTATACGGTCCGGCGCTGCTCCTGCACCAGGCGCAGCGCCAGGCCGGCCAGGACGAAGCCCATCACGTAGCGCTGCAGCATCAGCCACAGCGGGTAACGCACGAACCAACCGGCAATGCCGGCGGCGAACAGGGCAATCAGCAGGTTGACCGAGAAGCTCACGGCGATCTGGGTCAGGCCCAGGGCCAGGCTCTGCGCCAGCACCGAACCGTTTTCCGGCGAGATGAACTGTGGCAGCACCGAAAGGTAGAACACCGCCACCTTGGGGTTCAGCACGCTGGTCAGAAAGCCCATCAGCACCAGCTTGCGCGGGGAATCCGGGGCCAGTTCACGGGGCTCGAACGGCGAGCGGGCACCGGGCTTGACTGCCTGCCAGGCCAGCCACATCAAGTAGCCGGCACCGGCCCACTTGAGCAGGTCGTAGGCCAGCGGCACGGCCATGAACAAGGCGGTCAGGCCAATGGCTGCGGCGCTCATGTGCACCAGAAAGCCGCCCACCACGCCGAGCAACGAGGTTACCCCGGCCGTGCGGCCCTGGCAGATCGAACGGGAAATCAAATAAATCATGTTCGGCCCCGGGGTCAGGACCATCAGCAGCGCGGCGCCGATAAACAGCAGCCATTCATGGGTGGGGATCATCGGCATTCCTTTGCAAGTGAGATCAGGCAGGGGTTGTAGTTAACTGCCGGTACAGGGGCAGAATCAAGTCCCGTGTGAGCGGAGCCAGCTCAAGGGTCAGTTGCTTGCGTGCCGAGATCCACACCACTTCTTCGATTTCTGCGGCGGGCTCGACCGGCATGGCGGTGTGCACCTTGAAAATCTCGGCCTGGACTACAAAACCCGGCTCGTTGGCGGCCGGGGCACTGAACTGGCCCAGATACTCGGCGTCGTGCGGCTCGATCGCCAGGCCCAGTTCTTCGAACAGCTCGCGGGCCAGGGCATTGACCGGCTGCTCGTCGGCCTCGATCTTGCCGCCAGGCTGCATGAACGCCTGGGTACCGCGCTTGCGCACCAGCAGGGTACGGCCTTGCGGGTCAAGCAGGAGGGCAGCGGCGATGCGGATGGTTTTGCTCATGGGACGCTCGTGAACGGGAAAGCGCGCAAGGATCACATGTTGGCGGGGGCCTTTCAATGGTGGAGCGGGCTTGCCCCGCGATCAGGCTGGCCTGTGCGATTGCATCGCGGGGCAAGCCCGCTCCCACACACCGGTCTGACGAACGCCCCTTGCAACCCCGCACCATTGGCCGCATAAACAGCCCATGAACCTCCCCGCCCTCAAGCACCCGGAACTGGACGCCTTCCACCCCGCGGTCCGCACCTGGTTCCAGCGCCAGTTCCCAACGGTAACCGCCGCCCAGGCCCGGGCCTGGCCGTTGATTCGCAGCGGGCAATCCTTGCTGGTCGCCGCACCCACCGGTTCAGGCAAAACCCTGACCGCCTTCCTGGCGATCCTCGACGAGCTGTTCGAACAGGGCCTGGCCAGCGCAAACCTGCCGGACCAGACCCAGGTGCTCTACGTCTCGCCACTCAAGGCACTGTCCAACGATATCCAGATCAACCTGCAGGCGCCGCTGGCCGGGATCAACGCGGTGCTGGCCGAACAAGGCCTGGAGCCGCTGGAAATCCGTACGGCGGTACGCAGTGGCGACACCCCGCAAAAGGAACGCACGGCCATGCGCCGCCAGGCGCCGCATATCCTGGTCACCACCCCCGAATCGCTGTATGTGTTGCTCGGCTCGGCCTCCGGGCGCCAGGGCCTGGCCAGCGTACACACGGTGATTGTCGATGAGATCCACGCCCTGGCCGGCAACAAGCGCGGCAGTCATCTGGCCCTGAGCCTGGAGCGCCTTGAAGCGCTGTGTGGCCGGACATTGCGGCGCATCGGCCTGTCGGCCACGCAACGACCGGTCGAGCGGGTGGCGCAATTTCTGGCAGGCAAGGCGCGCGAGTGCGCCATCGTCGATATCGGCCATGCCCGTCCCCGTGACCTGGGCCTGGAAGTACCGCCGGTGCCACTCGGGGCGGTGATGGCTACTGATGTCTGGGGCCTGGTTTACGACCGTCTGGCGGCCCTGGCCCGCGAGCATCGCACCACCCTGGTGTTCGTCAACACCCGGCGCCTGGCCGAACGCCTGACCCGCCATTTGAGCGAGCGCCTGGGCCGCGATGCCGTGGCTGCGCACCACGGCAGCATGGCCAAGGAATACCGCCTGGACGCCGAGCAACGGCTCAAGCGCGGTGAGCTGCAGGTGCTGGTGGCCACCGCCTCGCTGGAGCTGGGCATCGATATCGGTGAAGTCGAGCTGGTGTGCCAGATCGGCTCGCCCGGTTCGATTGCCGCGTTTTTGCAAAGGGTCGGGCGCTCCGGGCACCAGGTCGAGGGCACGCCCAAAGGCCGGCTGTTCCCGCTGTCGCGCGACGACCTGATCGAATGCGCGGCACTGCTCGATTGCGTACGCCGCGGCGAGCTGGACCGCTTGCAGGTACCGCAAGCTCCGCTGGACGTATTGGCGCAACAGATCGTCGCCGAGGTCAGCAACCAGGAGTGGCACGAGCAGGCGCTGTTCGACTGCCTGCGCCGGGCCATGCCCTACGCCGAGCTGGATCAAGACCATTACCAGGCGCTGTTGCGCATGCTTGGCGAAGGCTTCAATGGCCGCCTGGGCATCCGCAGCGCCTACCTGCACCGTGATGCAGTCAACGCCACCCTGCGCGGGCGGCGTGGCAGCCAGCTGACGGCCTTGACCAGCGGCGGCACCATCCCTGATAACGCCGACTACACCGTGGTGCTCGAACCCCAGAGCCTGAACATCGGCACCGTCAATGAAGACTTCGCGGTCGAAAGCATCGCCGGCGATATCTTCCAGCTGGGCAACGCCTCCTACCGCATCTTGCGCGTGGAAAGCGGCCGGGTGCGGGTCGAGGACGCCAAGGGCCTGCCGCCGAGCATCCCGTTCTGGCTCGGCGAAGCGCCGGGGCGCAGTGATGAGCTGTCAGCAGGCGTCGCGCGCCTGCAAGGCGAGATCGACCAGCGCCTGAGCGATAGCGATGGCCAGCTGCAACCGCTGCTCGACTGGCTCACGGCCGAACTGGGTCTGAGCCTGGACAGCGCCGAACCATTGCTTGAGTACCTGGCCCACACCCGCCAGGTGCTCGGCGCCCTGCCCTCGCAGCAAACCCTGGTGATGGAGCGTTTTTTCGACGAGTCCGGCGGTACCCAGCTGATCATCCATTCGCCGTTCGGCAGCCGCATCAACCGCGCCTGGGGCCTGGCCCTGCGCAAGCGCTTTTGCCGCACCTTCAACTTCGAACTGCAGGCTGCGGCCAGCGAAGACGCGATTGTCCTGTCGCTGTCGGCCAGCCACAGTTTTGCCCTGGAAGAGGTCTGGCGTTACCTGCACAGCAACAGCGCCGAGTCGATCCTGGTTCAGGCCCTGCTCGATGCGCCGCTGTTCGGTGTGCGCTGGCGCTGGAATGCCGGTACCGCACTGGCGCTGCCGCGTTTTGTCGGCGGGCGCAAGGTGGCGCCGCAGATCCAGCGGATGAAAAGCGAAGACCTGATTGCCGCGGTGTTCCCCGACCAGATCGCCTGCCTGGAAAACCTTGCCGGCGAGCGGCAGATACCCGACCACCCGCTGGTCGAGCAAACCCTCGACGACTGCCTGCACGAGGCCATGGACAGCGAAGGCTGGCTGGCGCTGCTGCGGCGTATCGAGCAAGGCCGGATCAAGCTGGTTGCCCGTGACCTGCCGGCACCTTCGCCGCTGGCCTCGGCCATTCTCAACGCACGGCCCTATACCTTCCTGGATGACGCACCGCTGGAAGAACGGCGTACCCAGGCCGTACTCAACCGCCGCTGGAATCAAGCGCAGAGCAGCGATGACCTGGGCGCGCTGGATCCGGAGGCAATCGCCGCGGTACAAGCCGAAGCCTGGCCAATGCCAACCCGTAGCGACGAAATGCATGAAGCCTTGATGAGCCTGGCCGGTATCAGCCAGGCCGAAGCCGAGGCCAATGACGGCTGGCAGGACTGGCTGGCGGCGCTGGGCAAGGAAGGCCGCGCCTGCCGTCTGCAACTGGCTGGGGGGCAAGCGTTGTGGCTGGCCCGCGAACGCCTGGTACTGCTGCGCACCCTTTATCCGCAGGCTGTCGTCACGCCTGAGGTCGCCGCCCTGCCCGGCTTTGCTCAAGCCATGGACGCCGATGCGGCGCTGGTCGAGCTGCTGCGCGCGCGCCTGAGCGGTTTCGGCCCGCTGACCAGCGAGCAGATTGCCGCACCGCTGCAACTGTCGATCAGCGCCATCGAGCAGGCCCTGGCCCGCCTGGAAGGCGAAGGTTACGTGCTGCGCGGGTACTTCCAGCCGAGCCAGCAGCCGGGCCAGCAGGCACTGCAATGGTGCGAACGCCACCTGCTGGCGCGCATTCATCGTTACACCATCAAGCGCCTGCGCCGGGAAATCGAACCGGTCAGCCTGCAGGACTTCATGCGTTTTCTGTTCGACTGGCAGCACCTGTCGCCCGCCTCGCGCCTGCAAGGGCAGGCAGCGCTGAGTGCCGTGCTCGATCAGTTCGAAGGTTACCCGGCAGCTGCAGCAGCCTGGGAAAGCGACCTGCTGCCCACCCGGCTCAAGGACTACAGCCCGCGCTGGCTCGACGAAGCCTGCCGCGCCGGCAAATACGCCTGGGCGCGTCTGGCCCCGAGTGCCGCAGCCAGTACCCTGCGCAGCACGCCACTGGTGCTGCTGCCACGGGCTCGCCTGGGTTTGTGGCGGGCCCTGAGCCCGGCGCTGGACAGCAGTGAACTGAGCCTGCGTGCCCAGCGCGTGCACACCGTCTTGAGCGAGCACGGCGCCTTGTTCTTCGAAGAGCTGGTGCAAGACGCCCACCTGCTGCCCAGCGAACTGGAGAACGCCCTGCAGGAGCTGGTGGCCGCCGGCTTGATCAGCGCCGACAGCTTTGCCGGCCTGCGCGCCCTGATCACCCCGGCCAGCAAACGCCAGGGCCGTAGCCAGCGCCGCGATCGCGGGCCGTTGTTCGGCGGCATGCAAGACGCCGGGCGCTGGGCCCTGCTGCGCAAGCCCAGTGCCAAGCGCGACGAAGACCTCGAACACATCGCCCGCACCTTGCTGCGCCGCTATGGCGTGATCTGCTGGCGCTTGCTTGAACGCGAAGCCGACTGGCTGCCCAACTGGCGCGAACTGCTGCGCTGCTACCACCGCCTGGAAGCCCGTGGCGAAATCCGTGGCGGACGCTTTATCAGCGGCCTGGCCGGCGAGCAGTTTGCCCTGCCCGAGGCCGTGGCGCTGCTACGTGAAGTGCGCCGGCGCCCGCTCGATGGCAGCCTGGTAGCAATCAGCGCCAGCGACCCGCTGAACCTGGTCGGCACCCTGCTGCCAGGCAACAAGGTCCCGGCGGTCAGCGGCAACCGCCTGCTCTATCTGGATGGTGCGCCGGTGGCGACGCTGATTGCCGGCAAGGTCCAGTTCAGTGGTGACGATGAATTGGCGGCGCAGGGCGAGTGGCGCGGTCGTTTGATCCGCGATCCTGCCCTGGTCACTTGACCTGCGGCGCAGCGAACCCGGCGAAACGCTTGTTGAAGCCAGCCACCCGGCCTTCGACCGTAGCCTTGCGCTGCTGGCCGGTATAGATCGGATGCGAAGCACTGGACACATCCAGAGCCACATAGGGGTAGATCTTGCCGTCACTATGGGTATGGCTGCGGTCAGTGTCGACGGTCGAGCCGATCAGGAAATACACATCTGCAGCGGTGTCGTGGAACAACACAGGACGGTAGTCGGGGTGAATGCCGGGTTTCATGGCCAAGCCTCTCGGGAAAATGAACGAAGACGAATTGATACTATATAACATACCAATAAATCGCAAATACAAATGATTTTCGATTCCAAGATGAAGCTTGCAGCCCTTGCGCGCTGCGGGCTGGCGCTTTAATCCCCAACCGGGATAAGGTCGGGGTTTGACCAGGCCCTGAGCCTGACCGCGCCATCGCAAGGAAACCGTATGAGCCTGTCACTTCTCAGCCGCTACGCCTTCTTCGCTGCCTGTGTGTTGTTCACCCTGGCCAGCCTGCCCTTTCTCCACCACGAATGGCTGTGGCCGTTCACCCTGGTGACCGCCGTGCTCAGCCTGATCGGCCTCGGCGACCTGCTGCAAAGCCGTCACGCGGTGCGCCGCAACTACCCGATCCTCGGCAACATCCGCTATCTGGTCGAAGGCATTCGCCCGGAAATCCGCCAGTACCTGCTGGAGGCTGACAGCGATGCCCTGCCGTTTTCCCGGGCGCAGCGCTCGCTGGTGTATGCGCGGGCCAAGAACGAAGCGTCGGACAAACCCTTCGGCACCCTGATCGACGTGTACCAGTCCGGTTTCGAGTTCATCGGCCACTCCATGCGCCCGGCGCCGCTCAGCGACCCGTCGAACTTTCGGGTAATCGTCGGTGGCCCGCAGTGCGGGCAGCCGTACTCGGCTTCGGTATTCAACATCTCGGCCATGAGTTTCGGTTCGCTCAGCGCCAACGCCATCCGCGCCCTGAACCAGGGCGCCAAGCTCGGCAACTTCGCTCACGACACCGGTGAAGGCAGCATCAGCCCTTATCACCGCGAGCACGGTGGCGACCTGACCTGGGAGCTGGGCAGCGGCTACTTCGGCTGCCGCACCTCGGACGGGCGCTTCGACCCCGAGCGTTTCGCCGAACAGGCGCGCAACCCGCAGGTGCGGATGATCGAGATCAAGATGAGCCAGGGTGCCAAACCCGGCCACGGCGGCATCCTGCCCAAGCACAAGGTCACCCGCGAGATTGCCGAGACCCGCGGTATCCTGATGGGTGAAGACTGCATCTCGCCGTCACGTCACAGCGCCTTCTCCACCCCGATCGAGATGATGCAGTTCATCGCCCAGTTGCGTGAGCTGTCTGGCGGCAAGCCGGTAGGATTCAAGTTCTGCCTCGGTCACCCGTGGGAGTTCATGGGCATTGCCAAGGCCATGCTGGAAACCGGCATCCTGCCCGACTTCATTGTCGTCGACGGCAAGGAAGGTGGCACCGGCGCTGCGCCCGTGGAATTCACCGACCATATCGGCGTGCCGCTGCGCGAAGGCCTGCTGTTCGTGCACAACACCCTGGTGGGCCTGAACCTGCGCGACAAGATCAAGCTCGGCGCCAGCGGCAAGATCGTCAGCGCCTTCGACATTGCCAGCGTGCTGGCCATCGGCGCCGACTGGGCCAACTCGGCGCGCGGCTTCATGTTTGCCATCGGCTGCATCCAGTCGCAAAGCTGCCACACCAACAAATGCCCGACCGGCGTCGCCACTCAGGACCCGCTGCGCCAGCGCGCCCTGGTGGTGCCCGACAAGGCCGAGCGAGTATTCAACTTCCACCACAACACCCTCAAGGCCCTGGCCGAGATGCTTGCCGCCGCCGGCCTCGATCACCCCTCGCAGCTGGAAGCCAGGCACCTGGTGCGGCGCATCTCGGCCACCGAGATCAAGCTGTTCTCGCAGATGCATGTATTCCTCAAGCCGGGTGAATTGCTCAATGACGAGGTCAATGGCGAGTTCTACTCGCGGATGTGGCAGATGGCGCGGGCCGACAGTTTCGAACCGCTGGCCGCCTGACAGGTTCAATGGCCAGTCGTCTGCGACTCTGATCGCTCGGGCACTGCGAACAGCATTGCCCGGGTCTCTCCCGCCCTGATTTCCGCCAGCTTGGTCCAGTTACCGGGCAAGTGACGTTCGTTACCAGGGCCCGGAACGCCACCTACCCACCATACCCTGCCGGATTTCGGCGCTAACGCTTGAGGCATCTGTACGTACAAGTGCTCCGCCCGGGAAAAGAGCAATGTCGCACCACCATAGCTGGAGCTCGAGGTGCCGGTACTATCGCCCTTCGCACCATTTTCATAGATCAACGGTATGCTACCGGTCCTGTTGTAGTACGCCACACTGAAGTACCAATACAGGCCATCGACAACTATCAAGTCTCCCTGCTGCCACTGTGCGTTGACCCCATCGACCACAACATCCAGGCGATTGACATACCAGCCTACGGCATCATTCAAGCTGTGCTGCTGGCTGTAGATACGCGCAATGCCGGTCACTTCCAGCGTCAGGCAAGCGGCGGCCAACAGCCAGGCCAAGCCACGATGACTGGCTGCAAGGCGATCCAGCGCCAATGCCAGCACAATCGGCAAACCGACAGCCGCGAACAACAGATAGCGTTCGACGAACAGCGGCATCGCGAATGAAATGCACCACACCAGCACAAGTGGAACATAACTGGACGCTACGATCAGAGCGTTCGGGCGCAAGGCCTGCCTATCCCTGCGCAGAATAAAAACCGAGGCAACGAGCAACACCATTGGCATCACCAGGAATATCGGCCGAGGATAAGCACTACCGTTATCGAGGGTGAAAAACTGCCACACGGCAGCAGGAAGCGTTTCAAGTGTCACCCGAGGAATCCAGGAGACTGCCGAAGTATGTCCCAACTGCCCCACCAGCGAGGGCAGCCAAGGCAGATAGGCGAGCGCGATTGCCACATTGCACAGCCACCACGGCCAGGCTCGAACAAGACGCCGTGTATCCTTCACACATAACAGATACAACCAATGCGCCGCGGCGCAGAGTACGGTGAAATAGTGGGTATACAGCCCGGCCACCATCAGCATTGCATAAAGCATCAGGAGAGGCTTTTGTGCCGGTCTGCTCACCCAGAGCAAAAGCACAAAGGTTGCTGCCAGTAACAACATGCCCAGCAACGAATACATCCGTACTTCCTGGCTGTAACGCACCGCGATGGGCAGCAGCGCCAGCAATGACCCGGCGATCAAGGCTGCTCGCAGGGAGGCCAGTCTGCGCGTTAGCCACATGCCCAGAGCCACCGTCAGCACGCCCGTGAACACACTAAGGCCACGAAGGGCCAACACGTCGCTGCCCAGCCAGTGCATCCAATAATGCAATAGCAGGTAGTACAACGGCGGATGAACGTCGCGAGCGGTGTGGAACAGGATCTGCGACGGTGACAAGGCACTCAGAGCCACGGAAAAAGCTTCGTCGTACCAGAGCACCGGTTGTGTTACCTGGTAAAGACGCACAGCGCTGCTCAGCAGCAATATGGCCAAGCAAGCCAGCGGCCATGCAACCTGAGTCCGCAGGCGCAGCGTCAGGCTCATCTGCTCTCCTTGAGCAAAGGCCTATGGGTGTGCTGCTCGGGTTTTCCGACAATACTTTTTATAACGTAGCGAGGACGATGCTTGGCCTCCATGTAAATACGGCCGATGTATTCCCCCAATATGCCGATGCCGATCAGCTGTACCCCACCGAGGAACAAAATCGCTGTCATCAACGACGGATATCCGGGCACATCGTTGCCGAACAGGATCTTGTCTACTACCAGGTAACCGGCGTACAGCAACGCCAATAAAGAAATGCACGCGCCGAGGTAACTCCACAGGCGCAAGGGCAAGGTGCTGAACGAGGTGATGCCGTCCAGCGCCAGGTTCCACAGGCGCCAGGCGTTGAACTTGCTGCGGCCCACTGCCCGCGCCGCGCGGTCGTATTCAACAATGGCAACATTGAACCCCGCCCACGACAGCACGCCTTTCATGAACAACTGCTGTTCGGGCAGGGTCTTGATCACGTCCACCACCTTGCGGTCCATCAAGCGGAAATCGCCGACGTTTTCTTCAATATGGGTATAGGCGATGCGATTAAGCAGGCGATAGAACAGCGAGGCGCTGCGGCGCTTGAGGTAGCCATCACTGGAGCGGTCCCGGCGTTTGGCCAGAACCACGTCGGCGCCGTTCTGCCATTCATCAATCAACTGCGCAACCACCGCCACCGGGTCCTGCTGGTCAACGTCCATGGGCACCACGGCGTCACCGCTGGCGTACTCCAGGCCGGCGAACAAGGCCGGCTCCTTGCCAAAGTTACGCGAGAAGTTGATCAACACCACGTCGCTGTCGGTCAGGGCGATGGAGCGGGCGATCTCGGCCGTGCGATCACTGCTGCCATCGTTGATGAACACGATTTCGATGAGGTGGGCCTGCAGCGCGGGTTCCTGCCTCACCGCCTGGTAAAACCCCCTGACGGCCTGCTCTTCGTTGAACACCGGCACGATCAGCGAGACTTTCATGGCTCGGCCCTGCGAAACACCAACCACCTGGACAACAGGAAGCCACACGTCAGACTGATCAGGGAAAACGTCACCACCGTGATCATCCCGTGCAGCCGCCAGTGGTCGCCCATCCAGCCCACTGCCAGGCTGACCCCGCCCAGGCACAGCATGAACAGCAGGTAGCGGCCGAACGAAGGCGACACGGCGAAGGTGTAGAGGGCATTTACATAAAAGGAAAGACTTGCTGCAACGCAAAACGCCAGCAGATTACTGAGGGCCTGAGTTAAAGCGAACACTTCCCTGAGCACGAAAAAGAGCTGCCAATGGACCAGGGTATTGGCAATACCGATCACGGCATAGGTGGAAAACCCTTTCCATACGTTGGCCATTGCGCGTCACGCCTCGATGGCTGTTGCGGCTGAACTCAAGCAGGCCACGTAACCCGTGGTTCGTCTACTAGCAAATCTGACAGGTACGGGTGATTTGCGATCAACGGTCTACCGCGCAAGGGGCGAATAGAGACATTCAGTAATAAGCCCCCTTTGCAATTACCCACGAATACCGCCACCCTGCCCCCCGCCCGACGTGCGGCGCGAGAGAATGCCGCCGTGCGCCTGTCACTACTTAACCAACTGTTCAAGAGCCCGCTGCCATGCTTAACGGACGCGACCCGCGCATCGATTTTTTTCGAGGCCTGGCGTTGATCTTCATTTTCTGGGATCACGTCCCCCACAACCCTTTAGGCCAGATCACCCTGCGTAACATCGGTTTCAGCGATGCTGCGGAGATTTTCGTCTTCCTCGCTGGCTACGCCGCGGTACTGGCTTACGGCAAAGTCCTGCAACGCGACGGCTACCTGATCGCCTGCGTGAAGATCCTGCGCCGTACCTGGGTGCTGTATGTCGTGCATATCTTCCTGCTGGCGATGTTGATGGGCATCGTGTTCTACGCCAACAGCCATGTGCAGACCCGCGACCTGGTGCAGGAGATGGGCCTTACCCACTTCATCACCAACCCTCAGCAAGCCCTGACGGACGAGTTGTTGCTGCGCTTCAAGCCCAACCTGATGGACCCGCTGCCGCTGTACATTGTGCTGCTGGCCGGTTTGCCCCTGGTGCTGCCGTTGCTGATGCGCATGCCCTGGGCGGTAGTGGGGGTATCGATGGCGGTGTATCTGATGGCCCCGGGGTTCGGCTGGAACCTGGCGAACTTCTCCGATGGCGTGTGGTATTTCAACCCGGTCACCTGGCAGTTCCTGTTCATCCTCGGTGGCGCAGCGGCGCTTTACGGGCAACAGGCACGGCCGCCACAAACCCGGCCGTTGCGGCGCCAACCGCTGTTTCTGGCGGCAGCCGCCTACTCGCTGGCGGCAGGCATCATTACCCTGTCCTGGCGCTGGCCAGAGCTTCACGATGCACTGATGCCGGCCAGTATCAACAATCTGCTGTACCCAATCAGCAAGACCGACCTGTCGCCGGTGCGCCTGTTGCACTTCCTGGCCCTGACCTACGTCACGGCCAAGCTGCTGCCGGGCAGCGGCTGGACGCAGAACTGGCTGGCGCAGCAAACCTGCCGCATGGGCCGCTACTCACTTGAGGTGTTCTGCCTGGGGGTACTGCTTGCGCCCTTGGCGGACATGATCAATGCCATGGCCGGCGATGCCTTTGCCATGCAGATATTCACCGCACTGGTGGGTGTCGCCGTCATGGCCCTGCTCGGCGCCTGGCTGGATTTCAACAAACGCCTGAACCAGCCGATGCGTGCGGTTGCCACCTGAAAAACGCAATCGACATAGGGACCGGCCTTGCTCAGGCCGTTCCTGAGTTCCAAGCGACTGTTGCGCCACCAGCGCGGCCGGGTCAAGAGATCGAGTTTGCAGGATAGGCGTATTCGACGGGATTGCAGATCAATCGCACCTGTTCAGATCTCGTCCGGATGACTCAGGTAGGCGCTATTGGTTTCCAGGACGTTGACGTGAAAGTCCATTGCCTGGGCGCCATGGGCGGCAATACAGGTGACCGGCCTGCTCCTCCAGGCTTTATTGCGGTAATAGCTGAGCGTTTGCTCGCGCAGAGCGAGGGGCTTGCCTGTGTCCAGGGAAATCAGACGGCTGAGAATCGCGCCACCGTCCAGTTGAATCTCTTGGCCGCTGGCGCCGTCAGCAACACCCACGGCTTCCAGGCCGAATTTGGCTGGCGATTGCTCTTTCGGGTCGAATGCACCGAAGTAACCATTTTTGTAGCCAATGCATTTACCGAAATGGGCCTTGCTCCTGACGTACAAGATGTAGCCGCCCTCAGTGAAGCGCACGTAGAGCTTCAAGGGCTCCGACGTCAGCTTCTCGTTCACGTGACCGAGCATGTGCCCGGCGCTGGGAATGTTGATGCTGGTCCAGGTGAAGGTATCTTGCGGATCGGCGTAGAAGACCGAATGCAACTGGTCGAGAAAGCCAAAGCGGCCCGAGGGGGTTGAGAGTGTGGCGATGAACGAACGTTGTCGATGGGTGGTCATGCTGCGGCTCTCCTGAGTCCATGAAGGCGTAACTGCCTTCGCAGCGATTCTCGGGATTGCAACTGCGCCGGTGCGGTACTTAATTGTTCTTCACCAGATCCCCCAGAGAATCTCAAGCGCGCAGTGCAGCAGATACATCTGCAAGATCTGTTGGCTGCCAACGACTTTCCCGGCAATCCGTGAAGAACCCCCAAAAAAAAGCCCGTATCCATCGATACGGGCTTTTTCATGACAACCAGAGGGTCAGGACACTGAACTTGCAGCGCGCTGCTCCACGGTGCTTGGCGACAGCTTGAGCACGTAGTAGAGCACGGTCAGCATCACCAGGAACGCCGGGCCGATGTACAGGGCCACGCGGGTTTCCTCGAAGTAGGCCATCAGGCCGACCACCAGGATCAGGAACGCCAGCGCCAGATAGGAGCTCAGCGGCCACAGCCACATGCGGTATTTCAGTGCGGCACGCTCGGCGTTGCTCAAGCCCGCGCGGAATTTCAGCTGGGCCAGGAGGATCATCACCCAGGTCCAGATCGCGCCGAAGGTGGCGATGGCGGTTACCCAGACGAAGACTTTTTCCGGTACCAGGTAGTTGGCCAGCACGCCCAGCAGCAAGGCTGCAATCGACAGCAACAGGGCATTACGCGGCACGCCGTTGCTCGAGGTGCGGGCGAAGGTGGCCGGGGCCTGACCGTTCTGCGCCAGGCTGTAGAGCATGCGTCCGGTGCTGAAGATACCGCCGTTGCACGACGACAGCGCAGCAGTGATCACCACGAAGTTGATGATACCGGCAGCGGTCTTGATGCCCAGACGCTCGAAGGTCATCACGAACGGGCTGCCCTGGCTGCCGATTTCGTTCCACGGGTAGATCGACAGGATCACGAACAGTGCGCCGACGTAGAACAGCAGGATGCGCCAGAACACCGAGCCGATGGCCTGGGGAATGGTCTTTTGCGGGTTGCGTGCTTCACCGGCAGTCAGGCCGATCATCTCGACGCCCAGATAGGCGAACATCACCATCTGCAGCGACATCAGCACGCCGGTCACGCCATTGGGCATGAAGCCGCCGTTGCTCCAGAGGTTGGAGATGCCCATCGCCACGCCATCGTTACCGAAGCCGAAAGCGATGACGCCAATGCCACCCAGGACCATGGCAATGATGGTGACGATCTTGATCAGGGCGAACCAGAACTCGAACTCACCAAAGGCCTTGACGGCGATCAGGTTGATCGCGCCCATGCTGCCCAGGGCCGCCAGGGCCCAGATCCAGCGCGGCACTTCGGGGAACCAGATGCCCATGTAAATGGCCACCGCGGTGATTTCCGCCACGCAGGTCACCAGCCACAGGAACCAGTAGTTCCAGCCGGTGAGAAAGCCCGCCAACGGGCCGAGGTAGTCTTGAGCGTAGCGGCTGAAGGAGCCGGCTACCGGGTTGTGCACGGCCATTTCGCCGAGGGCGCGCATGATCACCAGGATCGCCAGGCCACCAATGATGTAGGACAGCATGATGGCTGGTCCGGCCATTTCGATGGCCTTGGCCGAACCCAGGAACAGGCCGACACCGATACAGGCGCCCAGCGCCATCAGGCGAATGTGGCGTTCGCCGAGTTCTCGCTTGAGTGGGCCGCCCTGGGCGGTCTCACCATGAGAAGGGTGGTTGCCGACTGGCATAGAAATACAACCTCATTTTGTTATTGGATATGACCATTCGTGCAGGCCTGGCATCGCCGGTAGGCTTGATGCGTTGCCTCGCCGGGCACCGCCTTGTGAGCGGGCCCGTCTGCCGTCAGTGCAAAACCGGCAGAGCGAAAGGGGCGAGCAGTATAGAAAGGCCCCTGCAGGACATTTCACTGTATAAAGCGCGATATTTGGCGAGAACTCTCGGCAAAATCCGCTTCTACGGAGGGGCATTCCCCGTGCTTTAGCCTCTGCAGGAAACAGGGCGGCTAACATAGCACCAAAACGGGGCAATTCAAGCTCCACCAAAGGAGCATTTCTGACACGTTTTTAGGAAATGCCCGGCAACTGACTACAAAATTTTCACCAAACCCGGCCACCGTCTAAGCTTCAGGCAAGCAAGACGAAAATACGTAGCCGGGCTGAAGACTATGGGCGCATTGTGGCAATCGGAACCGAACAGTACGGAAGCTCCCCCTGAACAACTCCCATTGCCGAAAAGCCCACGCCAGCGCCATCTCTGGTGGCGGCTGTTCTGGTTGGTGCTGCTGATCGCCCTGATCGCCCTGGGTTACGCCGTCACTACCGAAATACACACCTCGCGCCTGCAATCCCGGGAGTTCAGCCGGTTCGCCGCGACCCTCAGCTATTCCATGCAGCCCGGCCCCAGCGATGCCATTCGCTACCCGGGTGAAGGTCCGTTCGACAAGCGTCTGGGCTACAGCTCTCTGGGTGAATTCCTGCCGCGCCTACTGAAGCGCGACTACGTGATAAACGAGCAGACGCGCTTTTCGCCTGCGCTGATGGACTACGTCGATCACGGCTTTTTCGTTCCCTACGCCGAAAAAATTCAGGCCGGCTTGTCGATCACCGACTGCAAGGGCGATGCGCTGTACCAGTTTCATTACCCGCAGCACCTGTACCCCGACTTCGCCTCGATCCCGCCGGTCATTGTCCACAGCCTGCTGTTCATCGAAAACCGCGACCTGCTCGACCCCAACGACCCGCTGAACAACCCCGCCGTGGACTGGCCGCGCTTTGCCAAGGCCGCCTATACCCAGGTGGCGAAGTACCTGGCCCTGCCCGGCCAGTCGGCGGGCGGCAGTACCCTGGCGACCCAACTGGAAAAATACCGGCATTCCCCCGACGGCCTGACCGCCTCGGGCAGCGAGAAGATCCGCCAGATGATTTCCGCCAGCGTGCGCGCGTATAAAGGTGGCCCGCAGACCCTGGACACACGCCAGCGTATCGTGCGCGACTACCTCAACAGCGTACCGCTGTCGGCGGTGCCCGGGCATGGCGAAGTGCATGGCATGGCCGAGGGTTTGCGCGTCTGGTATGGCGCTGATTTTGCCCAGGTCAACCAGGCCCTGTCGTCCACCGACAACGACCCCGCGAGCCTCGCCACCCGTGGCCTGGCCTTGCGCCAGGTGCTGTCGCTGATGATCGCCCAGCGCCGCCCCTCGCACTTTTTGTCCAAGGGGCGTGCGGAACTGGCGCTGCTGACCGACAGCCACATCCGCATCCTCTCGGCCAGCAACATCATCGACAAGCCGCTGGCGGATGCGGCCCTCTCCAGCACGGCCATCTACCGCGACTGGGTGGCCCAGCCGACCATTCAGCCGATCGTTACCAACAAAGGCATCAGCGTCGCCCGCAGCCGCCTGTCTTCGGCGCTGGGCCGGCCGTTGTATGACCTCGACCGTCTCGACCTGTCGGCCACCAGCACCCTGCAGTCGGATTTGCAGGGCCAGGTCAGCCAATACCTGAAGAACCTCGCCGACCCGGCCTTTGCAGAAAAAATGGGCCTGTTTGGCGAACGCTTGCTGACCCCGACCAGCACCACCCAGGTGCGTTACAGCTTCACCCTGCTGGAGCGTACCGCCGATGGCTCGAGGGTGCGGGTACAAACCGACAGCACCGACCAGCCCTTCGACATCAACGAAGGCAGCAAACTGGAACTGGGCTCCACCGCCAAGCTGCGGGTACTGACCAGCTACCTGGAAATAATCGCCGAACTGCACGACAAGTACGCCGCTACCCCGGCCGCCGAGCTGAAAAAAGTCCAGGTGGCCGAGCTGGACTTCATCACCCGCTGGGCCATCGACTACCTGGTCCAGAACAAGGACCGCGACCTCAGCGCCATGCTCAACGCCGCGCTGGAGCGCAAGTACTCCGCCAGCCCCGGCGAAGCCTTCTTCACCGGCGGCGGCCTGCATGTATTCAACAACTTTCGCAAGGAAGACAACGGCCGCATCCCCACCCTCAAGGACGCCCTGCGCGAGTCGATCAACCTGCCGTTCATTCGCCTGATGCGCGATCTGGTGCGCTACAGCACCTACCAGCAGCCGGGCAATAGCGCCAGCCTGCTCAAGGACGATGCCGAACCGCGCCGCCAGGAATACCTGGCACGTTTTGCCGACAAGGAAGGCACCGATTACATGCGCAGGTTCTGGAAAAAATACCAGCGCAAGACCTCGCAACAGCGCCTGGACACCTTCCTCGACAGCCTGCGGGTCACACCGATCCGCCTGGCCGCGGTGCACCGTTACCTGTTTCCGGAAGCCGACCAGGCCACCTTCAATGCGTTCGTCCAGGCTCACCTGAAAAAGGACCGGGTCGAGAACAAACGCCCGGCCACCAAGCAGAACACCGTCACCGAGAAACGCCTGCAAGAGCTGTACGAAGCTTACCGGCCAGGCGCCTATGACCTGCCCGACCAGGGCTTTATCGCCAAGGTGCATCCGCTGGATTTGTGGCTGCTTGGCTATCTGCTGCAACACCCCAGCGCCACCTTCCAGGAGGCGGCGCAGGCCGGCCATTTTGAACGCCAGGAAGTCTACGGCTGGCTGTTCAAGAGCCGCCACAAGGGCGCGCGCGACAGCCGCATCCGCACCCTGGTGGAAATCGAAGCCTTCCTCGATATTCATCAACGCTGGAAACGCGTCGGCTACCCCTTCGACCACCTGGTACCGTCGCTGGCCACCGCCATCGGCAGCTCCGGCGACCGTCCGGCAGCCCTGGCTGAACTGATCGGGATTATCCAGAACGACGGCGTACGCCTGCCGGTGCTGCGCATCGACACCCTGCACTTTGCTGCCGACACACCCTACGAAACCCGTCTGACCAGCGACCCCGACCTGGGCCAGCGAGTGCTCTCGGTGGAAGTCGCCCGGGCCCTGCGCGGCGCCCTCTCGCAAGTGGTGGATGCCGGTACCGCGCGGCGAGTGTCGGGCAGCTTCAAACTGGCCGACGGCAGCCCGCTGGTGATGGGCGGCAAGACCGGTACCGGCGACAACCGCATCGAAAGCTTCGGCGCCGGCGGGCGGCTGATCGGCTCACGCTCGCTGAACCGTACCGCCACCTTTGTGTTCTACCTCGGAGAAAACCACTTCGGCACCCTCACCGCCTTCGTCCCCGGCCGTGCCGCGGAGTCCTTCCGCTTTACCTCGGCGCTGCCGGTGCAGGTGCTCAAGGGCATGGCGCCAATCCTGATGCCGTACCTGGAGCCGGGCAGTCACACCCTGTGCAAGCCACCGCGGATGGTGCAGCGCTAGTGGAAGCGCTTGGCAGTCGTATAGCTTTTGGCCCAGTAGCTGTTGCTCAGGGAATCGATACGGATGTTCTTGCCGGTGCGGGGGGCGTGGATGAAGCGCCCTTCGCCGATGTACAGGCCGACGTGACCGATCCGGCCCTGGCCATTGCGATTGAAAAATACTGCGTCTCCGCGTTTTAGCTGGCTCTGCTTGATGGTCCGGGCGCCGGACTTAAGCATGGCCGCGGTGGTGCGCGGAATCCTGATATCGGCCTCGTGGCGAAACAGGTAGACCAGCAGCCCACTGCAATCAAACCCGCCCTTTACCGACATGCCGCCCCAGCGATAGGGCACGCCGATCAGTTCGTGTGCGCGCTCGACCAGACGATCGAGGTTGGCTTCCAGTTCGTGCCGCACAGTGTGCTCACGAGCGATATGGGTCACGGAGAAACTGGCCTGGGCAAAAAATGACAGCCCCCAGAGCAGGCCGATGAAAAAAATTGAACGCGCCACGGAGAAATACTCACAGGTGAAGAAAACGTGGCGAATCTTAGGAGCGATTTCCGTGTGTGTGTAGATCAAGGCAATCCGAGGCATCTGTAGGAAAACCCTGAAGCATTCCTACACAAATTCAGCGCTTCCTACGATCATCATGAGAAATATTCCTATTCTCACGCTTGATTTAAGATATATCTTGAGTAATATCTGAAGATACATCTAACGCAAACGGAGATTCCCCCATGCGTGACCATCATCCCCACCGCGAACATGGCGACCGGCATGACGGCTTCGAACGTCGTCACGGCCGTGAACGTGGCGACCGCGGCCCCCGCGTGTTTGCCCCCGGCGACCTGAAGCTGCTGCTGTTGTCGATGCTGGCCGAACAGCCCTGCCACGGCTACGACCTGATCCGCCAGATCGAAAGCCTCTTCGATGGCAGCTACAGCCCCAGCCCCGGGGTGATCTACCCGACCCTTAATTTCCTTGAAGAAGCCGAGCTGATCAGCGGCCAGACCCAAGGCAGCAAGCGCCTCTACGGCATTACCCCGGCCGGGCAGAAGTCCCTGGCCGACCAGGCCATTGCCCTGGACGGGGTACGCATGCGCATCGAAGTCAGCAAGCGCTCGCTGCGCGGCCACGACCGCCCGGCAGAGATCCACGAGGCCGTACACAACTTGCGCCACGCCCTGCAGATGCACAGCGGGCGCTGGAACCCGGCGGAAATCGAGCGGGTCCGTACCCTGCTCAATGACACCGCCAAAGCCATCGTCGCAGGGCCCACTGCGACCTCACCGGAGCAACCCGAATGACTGTTAGCGAAAACGCCACCATTCACCGCGTCAACCACGAGATCAAACACCGCCGCCTGAACGTGCTGCGGGTTACCGACCTGACCCCACGCATGCGCCGCATCACCCTCGGCGGGCCAGAGCTGCAAGGCTTTGCCAGCGTTGGCAGCGACGACCACGTCAAGCTGATGTTCGCCTGCTCGGCAGAAGAACAGGCGGTGCTCGACAACCTCGATTTCAGCCGCGACGGCCTGCGCCCGACCATGCGCGAATACACCCCGCGGCGCATCGACCTGGCGGGCGGCGAGATGGATATCGACTTTGTCCTGCACGGCGACGGCCCTGCCTCCACATGGGCGGCCCAGGCGCAGGTCGGCCAGGTGCTCAACATTGCCGGCCCGCGAGCCTCGCTGGTGGTGCCGGACATCTTCGACAGCTACCTGCTGATCGGTGACGAAACCGCGATCCCGGCCATCGCCCGGCGCCTGGAAGAACTGCCCGCGGGCCGCAAGGTGGTGGCAGTGATCGAGATCGAGGATGCCCAGGAACAACAGCCACTGGCCAGTGCTGCGCAGGTCGAGGTGATCTGGGTACAGCGTCAGCAGCAGGATCTGCTGGAAGTGGTGAAGGACCTGCCCCTGCCAAGCGGTCAGCTGTATACCTGGGTAGCCCTGGAAAAGTCGCTGATGCGTAAGACCAAGCGCCTGCTGATTGATGACAAGGGCGTCAAGGAAGACCTGATCAAGGCCGCCGCCTACTGGCACCTCGATCCACACGACGAATAAACGGCTACCTCAGGGTTGCGTCCTGGCCTTGGCCAGGCGCCCGCCCTGCCAATGATCGAGGCCAAGCAACAGCAGGCCGATAGCGACGAATCCACCGAGAATCGCCAGCGCATTGAGCAGCACCTGGCCGTAGCCCAGTTCGGCCACGTCGATGAACGGATAGGGATAGGCGCCCAGCACATGCCCGCGCAGCAGCGCGTAGGCAAAATACCCCGCCGGATACAGCAGCCAGGCCAGCAGATGCCTGAAGCGCAGGCTGCCCTTCTCTACACAGCACCACCAATAGGCCACGAACAGCAGCGGCATGACATCGTGCAGCAGCTCGTCCGCCAGCCATTGCCAGCCTTGCGGGTGCCACAGGTGACGCAGTAACAAGCTGTAGGCAAGGCCCACGAGGATGATGCTCGCGGCAATCCCGGAACTGACCCAGGGCGCGAGAAAGAAGCGCCGCAGCGGCGAGTCCCGGCCGAATGCCGCGTGACTGAGCACTACGGCGACCAGAGTGTTGCTGAGCACGGTGAAGAAACTGAACAAGCTCACCAGGCCACCCAGCAGGCTGGCCTGTTCCTGCCAGCGCGCCAACAACAGCAGGTACATCTGGATTGCCAGCGCGCTCCAGCCCAGGCACGCGGCCAGGGCGATGAACAGTCTGCGCCGGCTCACCGGCTCAGCGGCCGCGTTGCATTTTCAGGTACAGGCGCTCGACCTTTTCCCGGGCCCAGGGCGTCTTGCGCAAGAAGGTCAGGCTCGACTTGATGCTCGGGTCGCTCTTGAAGCAGCGGATATCGATGCGCTCAGCCAGGCCATCCCATTGGTATTTCGCGACCAGCGCGGTAAGGATCTGCTCCAGGGTCACGCCATGCAGCGGGTTTTGATTTGCGGCGGTCATGCCTGTGCTCCAGCCAACGAAAGGTGCGCACCTTAGCCGAGGCACGGCTGCAAGTCTTCAGACTTTTCGCATCCAAGGTGCTGCTTACAGACATTCTAGTGTGGGCAAAGGCTCTAGCCAGCGCATGGGCGTTTTATCTTTCATGGTAATGTTATATTGTATCAATACTATAACACTGCCAAGGACCCCTTCCCTCCATGCGTCACTTACCCCTGCGCCTCTCCCCCCTCGCCGCTGCGCTCTGGCTCGCCTCGCCCTTGAGTCAGGCTGTCGAGCTGCAACCCCAGGTGATCACCGCCAACCCGCTGGGCAACAGCGAACTGGCCGCGCCCAGCACCGTACTCGACGGCGACAACCTGGCCCTGCAACAGAAAGGCAGCCTCGGCCAGACCCTGAACAACCAGCCCGGCGTCGCCTCGACCTGGTTCGGCCCCGGTGCCAGCCGCCCGGTGATCCGCGGTCTGGACGGCGACCGTATCCGTATCCTGCGCAACGGTGTCGGCGCCCTGGATGCCTCTTCGCTGTCTTATGACCACGCCGTGCCACTGGACCCGGCCACCGTCGAGCGCATCGAAATCGTCCGCGGCCCGGCCGCATTGCTCTACGGCGGCAACGCCATCGGCGGGGTGGTCAACAGCTTCGACAACCGCATCCCGACCTCGCCCATCGACGGCATTCACGGGGCGGGCGAACTGCGCTATGGCGGTGCCGACACCACCCGCAGCAGCGCCGGCAAGCTGGAGGCCGGTGACGGCCGCTTCGCCCTGCACCTGGACGCCAACAGCCGCCAGTTCAATGACCTGCGCATTCCCGGCTACGCCCGCAGCTCGAAAGTGCGCGACGCCGACGAACCGGGCAGCAAACACCGCCTGGAGAACAGCGACGGTCGCCAGGATGGCGGCGCGCTGGGTGGTTCCTACCATTGGGATCATGGCTATGCCGGCCTTTCCTACAGCCGCTATGACTCCAACTACGGCTCGGTGGCCGAACCGGGCGTGCGCCTGGACATGCAACAGGATCATTACGGCTTCGCCTCGGAACTGCGCGACCTCGACGGCCCGTTCAGCTCGGTGAAGGTCGACCTTGGCTACACCGACTACCAGCACCGCGAGGTTGAAAGCGGCGAGGTGCATACCACCTTCAAGAACAAGGGTTACGAGGCGCGGGTCGAAGCCCGGCACCAGCCGCTGGGGCCGGTCGAAGGGGTGATTGGCGCCCAGGTCAGCCGCAACGAGTTCTCCGCCCTCGGCGAAGAAGCCTTTGTGCCGCAGACCGACACCAACAGCCTGGCGCTGTTCATGCTCGAGCAGTGGCAAGCCACCGAACGCCTGAACCTGAGCCTGGGCGGGCGCCTGGAGCACACCCGGGTCGAACCCGACAGCAAGGGCAGCGAGCGCTTTGCCGAGGCCGATCGTTCGAGCAGCTTCACCGCGGCCAGCCTGTCGTCCGGCGCGGTCTACGAGCTGACCCCGGTCTGGTCCCTGGCCGCGACCCTGGGCTACACCGAGCGCGCACCGACCTTCTATGAGTTGTACGCCAACGGCGCCCACGTCGCCACCGGCACCTACGAGGTCGGCGATCCGAACCTGAGCAAGGAGAAAGCCATCTCCAGCGACCTGGCCTTGCGCTTCGACAATGGCACGCACAAGGGCAGCGTCGGCGTGTTCTACAGTCATTTCCGCAACTACATCGGCCTGCTGGCCAGCGGCAACCTGCGCGAAGGCCATGACCACGACCATGGTCACGGCGATGAAGAGCACGATCACGACCACGACCATGATCATGACCACGGCGGCGATGTGCCTGAATACCTCTACCACGGGGTTCGCGCGCGCTTCTACGGCATCGAGGCCCAGGATCGCTGGCAATTGGCGCAAAACCGCTACGGCAGCTTTGCTCTGGAACTGTCCGGCGACTACACCCGGGCCAAGAACCTCGACACTGGCGAAGACCTGCCGCGCATCGCCCCGCTGCGTCTGAACAGTGGTCTGCTGTGGGAACTGGACCGCTGGCAGGCACGGGTGGATGTGCAACACGCCAGTGCCCAGCACAAAAAGCCGGCCAACGAGACCAGCACCGACGGCTACACCACCCTCGGCGCCAGCGTTGGTTACCGCTTCGACATCGGCCAGAGCCAGTGGCTGGCCTTTGTTCGCGGCGAGAACCTCACCGACCAGACCGTGCGCTACTCAAGCTCGATCCTGCGCGACATCGCCCCGGCACCAGGGCGTAGTGTCGAAGTCGGCCTGCGTACCACCTTCTAAGCCAACACCCATCCCGAGGGAGTCGGCCGCATCGCCGGCAAAGCCGGCTCCCACAAGGGATCAGTGTCACCTGCCTCAGCCGGACTGTTACCGATCCGGCAACGGTGCCTCTCGTTGAATTGACTTTTTTTCTTACAAGTTCAGCTATATCCTCCCCGCCGCAAGCTGAACCGCTTCAGTTTATTTCCCTGCAGCTTTATCGCCGATGATCCTCGGAACTCGGTGGCCTTGCCGTTTTTTCAATAATCAAAAGATAGCGCTATCTCATGCCTCAGATTGATCGTTTCCGCTTTTCCCCCGCCACCCGGACACTGCTTTCGGGTCTGGCCATCGCCAGCCTCGCGCCCTGCGCCCAGGCCGCGGCGATGTTCGCCAGCGACTCGCCATGGATGCTTGGCGATTGGGGCGGTACCCGCACGGAGCTGGCTGAACGCGGCTACGACTTCACCCTCGGTTACACCGGCGAGATGGGCGCCAACCTGCATGGCGGTTATGACGACGACAAGACCGCGCGCTACAGCGACCAGTTCGCCCTCGGCACCCACCTGGACCTGCAGAAGATCCTTGGCTGGCACGATGCCGAGTTCCAGCTGACCGTCACCGAACGGCACGGCAACAACATCAGTAACGACCGCATCAATGACCCACGCGTCGGTGGCTTTACCTCGGCCCAGGAAGTCTGGGGCCGCGGCCAGACCTGGCGGCTGACCCAGATGTGGATCAAGCAGAAGTACTTCGACGGCGCGCTGGATGTGAAATTCGGCCGCTTCGGTCAGGGCGAGGACTTCAACAGCTTCCCCTGCGACTTCCAGAACCTGGCGTTCTGCGGCTCGCAGGTGGGCAACTGGGTAGGTGACATCTGGTACAACTGGCCGGTCAGCCAGTGGGCCCTGCGGGTCAAGTACAACCTGACCCCAGAGCTGTACGCGCAAATCGGCGCCTATGAGCAGAACCCCTCCAACCTCGATCGCGGCAACGGATTCAAGCTCAGCGGCAGCGGTACCCAGGGCGCGGTGATTCCGGTCGAACTGGTCTGGAGCCCGGCTGTGAATGGCCTGAAAGGGGAATATCGCGCCGGTTACTACTACAGTAATGCCAAGGCAAGCGATGTCTACAAGGACAGCAACGAACAACCGGCAGCATTGAGCGGCCAGGCTTACCGCAGCAGTTCGAGCAAGCACGGCTTCTGGCTCGGTGCCCAGCAACAGGTGACGTCGCTGGCATCAGACCACTCGCGAGGGTTGAGCGTATTCGCCAACGCCACGCTGCACGACAAGAAGACCAATGCCATCGACAACTATGTTCAGGCAGGTGTGGTGTACAAGGGGCCCTTCGATGCCCGCGCCAAGGACGACATCGGTTTCGCCCTGGCACGCGTGCACGTCAACCCTGCCTACCGCAAGAACGCCCAGGCCATCAATCAGGCTCGCGGCGTCAGCGACTACAACGATCCCCTGTTCCGTCCGATCCAGGACACCGAGTACAGCGCCGAGCTGTATTACGGCATCCACCTGGCCGACTGGCTGACCGTGCGCCCGAACCTGCAGTACATCCGCCATCCCGGTGGCGTGAGCCAGGTCGATGACGCACTGATCGGCGGGATCAAGATCCAGAGCAGTTTCTAACCACCCTTTTCACCTAACGGAGAACACACGATGAGCACTGATGGTGCCTTGAGTAGAACCCGCTGGCTGCCGCGACTGATCGGTGTGCTGTTGTTGCTGATGGGCCTGGCCCTGCTGGCTGGCGGTATCAAACTGAGCCAGCTGGGCGGTTCGCTGTATTACCTGATCGCCGGCATCGGCTTCGCCCTGTCCGGCATCCTGCTGCTGGCCCTGCGCCGCAACGCCCTGGGCCTGTACGGCCTGGTGCTGCTGGGCAGCACCCTGTGGGCATTGTGGGAAGTGGGCCTGGACTGGTGGCAACTGGTACCGCGCCTGGCCCTGTGGTTCGCCCTGGGTGCGGTGTTGCTGCTGCCGTGGGCGCGCCGCCCGCTGCTGGGCAACCCGTCCAAGGTCAACACCGGCCTGCTGAGCCTGGCCGTGGTGCTGTCCGGCGCCACTGCAGTGGCCAGCCAGTTCACCCACCCGGGTGAAATCAAGGGCGAGCTGGGCCGCGAAAGCGCCGAGATGAGCAGCACTGCACCGCAGATGCCGGATGGCGAGTGGCAGGCCTATGGTCGCACCGAATTCGGCGACCGCTATTCGCCGCTGCGCCAGATCACCCCGCAGAACGTGCACAAGCTGCAGGAAGCCTGGCGCATCCGCACGGGTGACCTGCCAACCGACAACGACCCGGTCGAGCTGACCAACCAGAACACCCCGCTGAAGGCCAACGGCAAGCTGTATGCCTGTACCGCCCACAGCAAAGTGCTGGCCCTGGACCCGGACACCGGTGCCGAAATCTGGCGTTTCGACCCGCAGATCAAGAGCCCGGTGGGCTTCAAGGGCTTCGCCCACATGACCTGTCGTGGCGTGTCGTATTACGACGAGAACAACTACGTCAATGCCGACGGCAGCCCGGCGCCGAAAATCAGCGACGCCGGCCAGGCCGTTGCCATCGCTTGCCCGCGTCGCCTTTACCTGCCGACCGCCGACGCCCGCCTGATCGCCCTGAACGCCGACACCGGCAAGGTCTGTGAAGGTTTCGGCAACCAGGGTGTGATCGACCTCACCACCGGCATCGGCCCGTTCACGGCTGGCGGTTACTACTCCACCTCGCCTGCAGCGATCACCCGCGAACTGGTAATCATCGGCGGCCATGTCACCGACAACGAGTCGACCAACGAGCCGTCCGGCGTGATCCGCGCCTACGACGTGCACGACGGCCGTCTGGTGTGGAACTGGGACAGCAACAACCCGGACGACACCGCACCGCTGGCACCCGGCAAGACCTACAGCCGCAACTCGGCGAACATGTGGTCGCTGGCCAGTGTCGACGAGAAACTGGGCATGGTCTTCCTGCCGCTGGGCAACCAGACCCCGGACCAGTGGGGCGCTGACCGCACCCCGGGCGCCGAGAAGTACAGCGCCGGCATCGTCGCCCTGGACCTGGCCAACGGCAAGGTACGCTGGAACTACCAGTTCACCCACCACGACCTGTGGGACATGGACGTCGGCAGCCAGCCAACCCTGCTGGACCTGAAAACCGCCGACGGCGTGAAACCTGCACTGATCGCCCCGACCAAACAGGGCAGCCTGTACGTGCTCGACCGTCGCGACGGTACGCCGATCGTGCCGATCCGCGAGATCCCGGTACCGCAAGGTGCAGTCGAAGGCGACCGTACTGCGCCGACCCAGGCCCGCTCGGACCTCAACCTGCTCGGCCCGGACCTGACCGAACAGGCCATGTGGGGCGCCAGCCCGTTCGACCAGATGCTCTGCCGCATCCAGTTCCGCGAACTGCGCTACGAAGGCCAGTACACCCCGCCGTCGGTGCAGGGCAGCCTGGTCTATCCGGGTAACGTCGGCGTGTTCAACTGGGGCAGCGTCTCGGTCGACCCGGTTCGCCAACTGCTGTTCACCACCCCGAACTACATGGCTTTCGTCTCGAAGATGGTGCCGCGCGCCGAAGTCGCCGCCGGTAGCAAGCGCGAGAGCGAAACCAGCGGTGTGCAACCCAACACCGGCGCACCGTACGCGGTGATCATGCACCCGTTCATGTCGCCACTGGGCGTACCGTGCCAGGCGCCAGCCTGGGGCTACGTGGCCGGTATCGACCTGACCACCAACCAGGTGGTATGGAAGCACAAGAACGGCACCAGCCGCGACAGCTCGCCAATCCCGATCGGCCTGCCGATTGGCGTGCCAAGCATGGGCGGCTCGATCGTCACCGCTGGCGGCCTGGGCTTCCTCAGCGGCACCCTGGACCAGTACCTGCGTGCCTATGACACCAACACCGGCAAGGAGCTGTGGAAATCGCGCCTGCCGGCCGGTGGCCAGGCCACGCCGATGACCTACACCGGCAAGGACGGCAAGCAGTACGTGCTGGTCACCGCCGGTGGTCACGGCTCGCTGGGCACCAAGATGGGTGATTACGTAATCGCTTACAAATTGGCTGAGTAGACCTTAGCTGCTAGCTGCAAGCTTCAAGCTGCAAGCACCGCGCTCCCCACTTGCGGCTTGTAGCTTGAAGCTTGAAGCTTGAAGCTTGAAGCTTGAAGCTTGAATCTTTCCTCCACCCGCCCCATCTAAGCACCATAGTCATTGAGCAGGTGCGCCATGAGCGATCAGCAGGATCTACCGGAACATCCCGAGGAAGACGCCGAAGTCGAACATCTCGAAACCTCCGAACACAGCGGCCATAACCTCGCCTTGCCGGGCCAGCAGTTACCCGACAAGGTCTATATCATCCCGATCCACAACCGCCCGTTCTTCCCCGCGCAAGTATTGCCGGTGATCGTCAATGAAGAACCCTGGGCCGAAACCCTGGATCTGGTAGCCAAGACCCCACATCACTCCCTGGCCCTGTTCTTCATGGACACGCCGCCAGAAGACCACCGTCATTTCGACACCTCGGCCCTGCCGCTGTACGGCACCCTGGTCAAGGTGCACCACGCCAGCCGCGAGAACGGCAAACTGCAGTTCGTCGCCCAGGGTCTGACCCGGGTGCGCATCCGTACCTGGCTCAAGCACCATCGCCCGCCGTACCTGGTCGAGGTCGAATACCCGCATCAACCGAGCGAGCCGACCGACGAGGTCAAGGCCTACGGCATGGCCCTGATCAATGCAATCAAGGAGCTGCTGCCGCTCAACCCGCTGTACAGCGAAGAGCTGAAGAACTACCTCAACCGCTTCAGCCCCAACGATCCGTCGCCCCTGACCGACTTTGCCGCCGCGCTGACCTCGGCCACCGGCAACCAGTTGCAGGAAGTGCTCGACTGCGTGCCCATGCTCAAGCGCATGGAAAAAGTCCTGCCGATGCTGCGCAAGGAGGTCGAAGTCGCGCACCTGCAGAACGAGATCTCTGCCGAGGTGAACCGGCAGATCGGCGAACACCAGCGCGAGTTCTTCCTCAAGGAGCAGCTCAAGGTCATCCAGCAGGAGCTGGGCCTGACCAAGGACGACCGCAGCGCGGACATCGAACAGTTCGAGCAGCGCCTGCAAGGCAAGACCCTGCCCGCCGCCGCGAAAAAGCGCATCGACGAGGAGCTGGGCAAGCTGTCGATCCTCGAAACCGGTTCGCCGGAATACGCCGTCACCCGCAACTACCTGGACTGGGCCACCGCCCTGCCCTGGGGTGTCTACGGCAAGGACAAGCTCGACCTCAAGCACGCGCGCAAAGTGCTCGACCAGCATCACGCAGGCCTCGATGACATCAAGGAACGCATCCTCGAATTCCTCGCCGTGGGTGCCTACAAAGGCGAGATCAGCGGCTCCATCGTGCTGCTGGTAGGCCCGCCGGGCGTCGGCAAGACCAGCATCGGCAAGTCCATCGCCGAATCCCTGGGCCGGCCGTTCTACCGCTTCAGCGTCGGCGGCATGCGCGACGAGGCCGAGATCAAGGGCCACCGCCGCACCTACATCGGCGCCCAGCCGGGCAAGCTGGTGCAGGCACTCAAGGATGTCGAGGTGATGAACCCGGTGATCATGCTCGACGAGATCGACAAGATGGGCCAGAGCTACCAGGGCGACCCTGCCTCGGCGCTGCTGGAAACCCTCGACCCCGAGCAGAACGTCGACTTCCTCGACCACTACCTGGACCTGCGCCTGGACCTGTCCAAGGTGCTGTTCGTGTGCACCGCCAACACCCTCGACTCGATCCCCGGGCCGTTGCTCGACCGTATGGAAGTGATTCGCCTGTCCGGCTACATCACTGAAGAAAAACTGGCCATCGCCAAGCGCCACCTGTGGCCCAAGCAGTTGCACAAAGCCGGTGTGGCCAAGACCAGCCTGAGCATCAGCGACAGCGCCCTGCGCACGGTGATCGAAGGTTATGCCCGCGAAGCCGGTGTGCGCCAGCTGGAAAAGCAGCTGGGCAAGCTGGTACGCAAGGCGGTCGTGCAACTGCTCGAAGATCCCGAGAAAAAGATCAAGATCGGCCCCAAGGACCTTGAAGCATCGCTGGGCATGCCAGTGTTTCGCAGCGAACAGGTGCTCTCCGGCAAGGGCGTGATCACCGGCCTTGCCTGGACCAGCATGGGCGGCGCCACCCTGCCGATCGAGGCGACACGCATCCACACCCTCAATCGCGGCTTCAAACTGACCGGTCAGCTGGGTGAGGTGATGAAAGAGTCCGCCGAAATCGCCTACAGCTATGTCAGTGCCAACCTCAAGCAATACGGCGGTGATCCGAGCTTCTTCAATGAGGCCTTCATTCACCTGCACGTACCGGAAGGTGCCACGCCCAAGGACGGCCCCAGCGCCGGGGTGACCATGGCCAGTGCATTGCTGTCGCTGGCCCGTGACCAGGCACCGAAGAAAGGCGTGGCCATGACCGGCGAACTGACCCTGACCGGCAAGGTCCTGCCGATCGGCGGGGTGCGCGAGAAGGTCATTGCGGCGCGGCGGCAGAAGATCTTCGAGCTGATCCTGCCGGAAGCCAACCGGGGTGATTTCGAAGAGTTGCCGGATTACCTCAAGGAGGGTTTGAGCGTGCACTTTGCCAAGCGCTTCAGTGATGTGGCGAAGGTGCTGTTCTAACCCCGGACCATAGATGTGGGAGCGGGCTTGCCCCGCGATCGGGCGCGCAGCGGGCGCAATTCAGGCTTCACCTGGAGTGCTGGCTGTACCGGCCTCATCGCGGGTCAAGCCCGCTCCCACAGTCAATGCAGGCCCTTGCCCTGCGATCATCTTCGGTTATGCTGCGCTATCGTCGCCTATCCGGAGCTTTCATGACTGCTGCCCGCCTGCTCGTTCCCCTGAGCCTCGCCCTGCTTGCCGCCTGCGCACAAAAACCGGTGCATAACGTCGAACTGGACAAACAGGCCGACTGCCCGCTGCAACTGCAAACGGGCCAGAACCTCACGCTGACACTGCCCAGCAACCCCAGCACCGGTTATCGCTGGCTAGTACAAAACCCAGCCACCGGCATCCTGCGCAGTCTCGGCCCCGAGGTCTACAGCCACCCGGAAGACGCCGGCGTGGTCGGCAGCGCCGGGCAATCGGTGTGGCGCTTCCAGGCCCAGGCCGCTGGCGAAGGCCATCTGCTGCTGGTCTACCAGCAGCCCTGGGCCCCGGAAGTGCGTCCGGTGCAGACCTTCGACTGCGCAATCACGGTGAAGTAGGCCGCGCTGGTCAGCGGGCCATGCATCCTGCCGCCAGTTTGGCTAAAATGCCGGCCCTTTACCGCCCAACGCCTGGATTGCCCCCGTGAGCAAAGAACCCGACCGCCTATTCGCCCAGCCCCTTGGCCAGGTGCCCGACTTCGTCTTCAACGAAGACGTGGTGCGGGTGTTCCCGGACATGATCAAGCGTTCGGTCCCCGGTTACCCGACCATCGTCGAGAACCTCGGCGTGCTTGCCGCCCAGTTCGCCCAGCCCGACACGGCCCTGTACGACCTGGGCAGCTCGCTCGGTGCCGTGACCCAGGCCCTGCGCCGGCATGTGCGCAGCGAGGGTTGCCGGGTGATTGCCATCGACAACTCGGCGGCCATGGTCGAGCGCTGCCGGCAGTACCTCAACGCCCAGGACTCGATGTGCCAGGAGCTGCTGCCGGTCGAGGTGATCGAAGGCGATATCCTCGCCCTGCAATTCCAGCCGGCCTCGGTGGTGGCGATGAACTTCACCCTGCAGTTCATTGCCCCCGAACAGCGTCTGGAACTGCTCACGCGCATCCGCCAGTCGCTGCTGCCGGGCGGCGCGCTGATCCTCTCGGAGAAGCTGCGTTTCGTTGACGATGAGGAACACGCGCTGCTCACCGACCTGCATGTGGCCTTCAAGCGGGCCAATGGCTACAGCGAACTGGAAATCGCCCAGAAGCGCAGCGCCATCGAGAACGTGATGAAGCCCGACAGCCTCGAAGAACACCGCGAACGCCTGCTGGCGGCCGGATTCTCGAAAGTCGTACCCTGGTTCCAATGCCTTAACTTTGCCTCGTTGATTGCCCTGCCATGATTGATCTGTCCCCCCTGGTCCGCCGCTTGGCGGGCACTCCCCTGGCGCAATGGGCACAAGGCCTGCAAGCGCAACTCGACGCCAAGATGGAAAAGGGTCATGGCGACCTGGAACGCTGGCAGGCTGCGCTGGATGCCCTGCCAGCGCTGACGCCCACGCGCATTGACCTGCAAAACGGCCTCAATCTGGATTGCGACTGCGATGACGACTCCCGTGCGCGCATGCAGCAGGCGTTGATGGGCCTGTCGCCGTGGCGCAAGGGCCCGTTCGATCTGTTCGGCGTGCATGTCGATACCGAGTGGCGCTCGGACTGGAAGTGGTCGCGGGTTGCCCCGCACCTGGACCTCAAGGGCAAGCGGGTACTGGATGTCGGTTGCGGCAACGGCTACTACCAGTGGCGCATGCTTGGTGCCGGTGCCGACAGTGTCATCGGTGTCGACCCCAACTGGCTGTTCTTCTGCCAGTTCCAGGCCGTGCAGCGCTACCTGCCGGAGCTACCGGCCTGGCACCTGCCCTTCGCCCTGGAAGACCTGCCGGCCAACCTCGAAGGCTTCGACACGGTATTTTCCATGGGCGTGTTCTACCATCGCCGCTCGCCCATCGAGCACCTGCTGGCGCTCAAGGACTGCCTGGTCAAGGGCGGTGAACTGGTGCTGGAAACCCTGGTGATCGAAGGCGACGAAAATCAGGTACTGGTGCCGGAAGATCGCTACGCACAAATGCGTAACGTCTGGTTCCTGCCGTCGGTGCCGGCCCTTGAGCGCTGGTTGCGCCGTGCCGGTTTCAGCGATGTGCGTTGCGTCGACGTCAGCACCACCAGCGTCGAAGAACAGCGCAGCACCGAATGGATGCGCTACCAGTCGCTCAGCGACTTCCTCGACCCCGACGACCACAGCCGCACCATCGAAGGCCTGCCGGCACCACGGCGCGCCGTGCTGGTGGCGCGCAAGTAAAACAGGCGCCCGTGTAGGGCGCCAAAGTTCACCTTTTCCGTTGGAGCGGGAGCTTCGAAGGTGAATGGAGCTACTCCTTGGCGACCTGCCTGCTCGCCGTGTCAGGTTTTTGCGCGTCGGACTTGGCCACTGCCTGGTCCTTCTTGCCGTGAATCTGTTCCTGGCTGAGGCGGAAGTTTTCCCAGAACTGCTTCGAACGCTCCGCCCCGCCTTCGGCCAGTGCCGCGCTACTGCCCAGGGCCAATACAGCCATCAGCACATACTTGTTCAGGCTCATGTTGCTCACCTCGTGATTGAATTTCAGGACAGTTCAATCTTACGGAGGGCAAGCTAACGCCAAGGTGAGGCGGACATTACAGTGCTGCAAGATTCGCCCTACAGCAGGGTCAGCGGGTACTCGACAATCAGGCGCACCTCATCCAGGTCCGATTCGAAAGCCGTGGCCCGGGTCGTGGCCTGACGCACGCGCAGCGACAAATCCTTGAGGCTGCCGGACTGCACCACGTACTTCGCCTCGATATCGCGCTCCCAGCGCTTCTGCCCGGTCAGCGGGTTGCCGTCGGCATCGCGGCGCATGTACACGCCATTGGCATCGGAATAATCGATGCCGCTACCACGCCCGTAGCGGCTCATGAACGACAGGCCCGGCACACCATAAGCGGTCATGTCGAGGTCGTAGCGCAGCATCCACGAGCGTTCTTTCGGCGAGTTGAAGTCGCTGTACTGGATCGAGTTGTCGAGGTAAATCGAGTCGGACTGGCGCACGTAGTCAAAGTCGTTGTCGCCCTGGTTGCGCTGGTGCGACAGGGCCAGGGTATGGGCGCCATAACTCACGCCGACGCGGGCGCTCCAGATGTCATTGTCGAATTTGCCCAGCAATTGCTGGCCCTCATCCTTGGCCTTGTAGTAGTTGAAGCTGGTGAAGCCGGTCAGCTCGTCGGTGATCGGGTACTTGTAGCTGACACCGGCGTAGTACTGATCCCAGGCGTCCTTCAGACGGCTGCTGTAGAGGCTCAGGCTGAGGTTGTCGCTGGCCTGGTAATCGCCGCCAAAATAGCCCAGCCAGGGCGAATCGACGGGGCCGCCGTAAAAGGTCACGAAGCCGTCGCGGTTGTTGCTCGATAGCGGCTGGCTCATGGCGTGCAAGCGCCCGCCCTGGACTTTCAGGCCTGCCAGGCTGGTGTTCTCCAGGGTCCAGCCGGTGAAACTTTCCGGCAACAGGCGCGAGTCGCCGAAGTGCACCACCGGGGTGGTCGGGAACACGTCACCAAACTTCAGCTCGGTATCGAACAGGCGCGCCTTGATCGCGCCGCCCAGCTTGCTGAAGTTGCTGGCGGTATTGCCATTGCGGTCCACCGGCAGCATGTCGAACGAACTGCGCCCGCCGCTGCGGCCATCGCCGCTGTCGAGCTTGAGGGCGAGCATGGCGTGGGCATCCAGGCCAAAACCCACGGTGCCCTCGGTATAACCCGACTCGAAACGGGCGATAAAGGCCTGGGCCCAGGCTTCGGCGTAGCCGGCCTTGCCGGTGGGCGACTGTTCGCCTTTACGGTAGTCGCGGTTGAAATAGAAGTTACGGCTGAGCACCGTCAGGCTGCTGTCTTCGACAAAGCCGCCACCCTCGGGCTGGCTGACGGCATTGGCGGTAGCGCAACTGGCCAGGGCCAGGGCCCCGGTAAAACAGGCTGTGGTTTTATTCCCCATCTTCAACTCCTGATTATTGGCAGAGATACGCAAGGCGCCCGCAATGCGGGCGCCATGGGTATCCTGACAAGGGCTGAATAACCCGAAGATGAGCGGCGAATTACAGTTTCGTCACCTCGGATACGACCTCTTCCTCGTCTTTGCGGTGAGCCCAGTAATACAACGCGGGCAATACCAGCAGGGTCAGCGCCGTGGACGAGAGAATGCCGCCAATCACCACGGTGGCCAGCGGCCGCTGCACTTCGGCGCCGGTGCCGGTGGCCAGGGCCATGGGGATAAAGCCCAGGGAGGCGACCAGCGCGGTCATCAGCACGGGCCGCAAGCGCGTCAGTGCGCCTTCGTCGATGGCCTGATTCAGCGAACGACCCTGCTCGCGCAGGCCGCGGATAAAGGCAATCATCACCAGACCGTTGAGCACCGCGACCCCGGACAAGGCAATAAAACCCACGCCTGCCGAGATCGACAGGGGGATATCCCTTAGCCACAGGGCCACCACCCCGCCGGTTAGGGCGAAGGGAATACCGGTGAACACCAGCAGCCCGTCCTTGAGGTTGTTGAACATCATGAACAACAGGCCAAAGACCAGCAGCAAGGCCACCGGCACCACCACCTGCAGACGCTGCGCCGCCGACTGCAACTGCTCGAACTGGCCGCCCCAGCGGGTCCAGTAACCGGCCGGGATGCTCACCTGGCTATCGATGCGCGCCGCCGCCTCGTCAACGAACGAGCCGATATCCCGGCCGCGCACGTTGGCGCTGACCACCACCAGGCGCTTGCCGTCCTCGCGGCTGACCTGGTTGGGGCCCTGCACTAAGTCCAGGCTGGCCACATCCGCAAGGGTGATAAAGCCGATCTGGCCACCGCTGCCGCTGCTGGCCGGCACCGGTATCAGCAACTGCGACAGGCCGTCGATATCGGTGCGCAGGGTGTCGGACAGGCGCACCACCATGTCGAAGCGCCGATCCCCCTCATACAGGGTACCGGCCTGACGACCACCCACGGCCACGGCAATGGTGTCCTGCACGTCACCGACATTGAGGCCATAGCGCGCCGCTTTGTCGCGGTCGACGTCAATGGTCAGCACCGGCAACCCCGAGGTCTGCTCGACCTTCACCTCCGACGCCCCCGGCACCGCCTGCAAGGTACTGGCGATCTTCGCCGCGGTGCTGTTGAGCACGGCCATGTCATCACCGAAAACCTTCACCGCGACATCACTGCGCACCCCGGAGATCAGCTCGTTGAAGCGCAACTGGATCGGCTGCGACAGTTCATAGTTACTACCCGGCACCCGCGCGCTGGCGCGCTGGATGTCGGCAATCAGCTGTTCGCGACTCTTGCTCGGGTCGGGCCACTGGTCTTGTGGTTTGAGCATTACATAGCTGTCGGAAATGTTCGGCGGCATCGGGTCCGAGGCGATCTCCGCGGTACCGGTGCGGGCGAATACGCGCTCTACTTCCGGCACCTGACTGAGCACGCTCTGCTCCAGGCGCTGCTGCAACTGTACCGACTGGCTCAGGCTGGTGCCGGGCACGCGCAGGGCCTGCAGGGCAAAGTCGCCTTCGCTGAGGCTCGGCACGAACTCGCTACCCATGCGGCTGGCCAGCACGCCCGAGAGCAACACGGTGAGCGCGGCGAGTGAAAACGCCAGCGGGCGATGGCCCATGACCCACTTGAGCAACGGCGCATAGCCGCGCTTGGCGCTGCGCATCAACAGGTTCTCGTCTTCCTTGACCTTGCCGGTCACGAACAGGGCAATGGCCGCTGGCACGAAGGTCACCGACAGCAGCATGGCACCGAGCAAGGCGATCACCACGGTAAACGCCATCGGGTGGAACATCTTGCCCTCGACCCCGCTCAGGGCAAAGATCGGCAGGTACACCACCATGATGATCAACTGGCCGAAAATCAGCGGCCGGCGTGCTTCGCGGGCGGCATTGAACACTTCGTGCAGGCGTTCGGAACGGGTCAACAGGCGGCCGTGATGCTGCTGGGCATGGGCCAGGCGCCTGATCGCATTTTCGACAATCACCACCGCGCCATCGACGATGATGCCGAAGTCCAGCGCGCCCAGGCTCATCAGGTTGGCACTGACCTTGTTGCCGAACATGCCGGTGAAGGTGAACAGCATCGACAGCGGAATGACCATGGCGGTAATCAGCGCTGCGCGAATGTTGCCGAGGAACAGGAACAGAATGACGATGACCAGGATCGCGCCTTCGATCAGGTTCTTCTTCACCGTGGCAATGGCCTTGTCGACCAGGTTGGTACGGTCGTAGACGGTAACCGCACTCACTCCTTCAGGCAGCGAGCGGTTGATCTCCACCAGCTTTTGCGCCACCGCCTGGGACACCGTGCGGCTGTTCTCGCCGATCAGCATGAACACCGTGCCCAACACCACTTCGCGGCCGTTTTCGGTTGCCGCGCCGCTGCGCAGTTCACGCCCGATACCAACTTCGGCGACGTTGCGCACACGGATCGGCGTGCCGTCGACGTTGGCCAGGACGATATTGGCGATGTCATCGATGCCGGCCAGTTGCCCCGGTGCGCGAATCAACAACTGCTCGCCGCGACGCTCGATGTAGCCGGCACCGACGTTGGCGTTGTTGCGCTCAAGAGCGGTGAGCAGGTCGCCCAGGGTCAGCTTATAGGACGCCAGCCGTTTGGGGTCTGGCGCAATCTGATACTCCTTGGCGAAACCACCGATGGTGTTGATCTCCGCCACCCCACGCACATTGCGCAGTTGCGGCTTGATGATCCAGTCCTGGATCTCGCGCAGGTCGGTCGGCGTGTAGGGGCTGCCATCGGTCTTGCGCGCATCGTCGGCAGCTTCGACGGTCCACAGGAAGATCTCGCCAAGGCCGGTCGAGATCGGGCCCATGGCCGCTTCAACGCCTTCCGGCAATTGTTCACGCGCCTGCTGCAGGCGCTCGTTGACCAGTTGCCGGGCGAAGAACAGGTCGGTGCCCTCCTCGAAGATCACCGTCACCTGCGACAGCCCCGAACGCGACAGCGAACGGGTCTGTTCCAGCCCCGGCAGGCCGGCCATCGCGGTTTCGATGGCGAAGGTGATGCGTTGCTCGGTTTCCAGCGGCGAAAAGCCCGCGGCCTGGGTGTTGATCTGCACCTGGACGTTGGTGATGTCCGGCACGGCATCGATCGGCAGCTTCTGATAGCTGGCAACCCCCAGACCGGCCATCAGCAGCACTGCCAGCAGCACCATCAGGCGCTGCTCGATGGCAAATTGTATGAGGCGTTCGAACATGTGAGGTTCCCGGTCAGTGGGCGTGTTCGGCGCTGGCCTTGCCCAGCTCCGATTTGAGGATGAAGCTGCCCTGCGCCGCCACTTGCTGGCCGGCCTGCAGGCCCTTGCGGATCTCGACGAAGCCGTTGGCACTGGCGCCTGGTTCAACCGCCTGGGCGATGAAGCCTTCGGTGGTGCGCACGAACACCGTGGGTTGCTCTTCCAGGGTCTGCAGGGCCTGGTCCGGTACGCTCAGGGCGGCGGAATACTGCTCGGTGGGCACCTGCACGGCGACGAACAGGCCGGGGCGCCAGGCGCCTCGTGGGTTGTCGAGGGTGACCCGCACAGCGGCGGTACGGGTCTGCTCGCCGAGCAGGCTGCCCACATGGGTGACCGTTCCGCTGACCTGCTCGCCCAGCTCACTGGCGACGATGGTCACCGGCATGCCGGCGCGTACTTTAGGCAGGTCACGGGGCGCCACACCGAAGGTCGCCCAGACCCGCGACAGGTCCGAGAGGGTGAAGGCGGCGCTGGTTTCGTTGACCACCTCGCCCGGAACCAGGTGCTTCTCGACGATCTGCCCGGCAAAGGGTGCGCGCAGCTCGTAACGGTTGCCGCCGGCCAGGACCACGCTGCCGCTCAGGGCGCTGATCTTCTGCCGGGCGTTGGCCTGGGCGATTTCCGCCTCCTGCAGGACCTGACGGGCCTGCTGGTAATCCTGCTCGGCGGAGATACCCTCCTGCCACAGGTCCTTCTCGCGCTGGTAGCTGCTGCGGGCGAGTTCCAGGCGGCGCTGGCTGGCGGCCAGTTCACTGCGCTGCTCGGAGATCTGCGGGCTGGCGATGACCGCCAGCAAGTCGCCGGCCTTGACCTGCTGGCCAAGCACCACGGCGACTGACTCGACCACCCCGCCAGCACGCGGTACCAGGTGCGCGGTGCGGTCTTCGTCGAAACGGATCTCGCCGGGCAGGGACAGGCTGCGCTGCAGTTGGCGCAGGCCAACGGTGGCCAGTTCGATACCGGCCAGGTCGATCTGCTCCTGGCTGAGGGTCAGTGCGCCCTCTTCTTCGTGACCTTCTTCGGCTTTTTCCGATTCGCCATGTTCTTCTTCCTCGTGATCGCCTTCGGCATGGGCGTGAGCGGATGCAGGGGCGGCGGCAACCGGGCCGCCCTGGCGCGCCAGCAGCACGCCCAGGCCCAGGCCGAGCAGCAAGGCCGCGACCAGCAGCGTGGTGGACTTCTTGTTCATGCAGGTTCCTCAGCAAATAGTCGGGTGAAGGTCGCGTTCAGCGACTGGCGAGGCTCAGGTCGCCAAAGATCCGTTCCAGGCGAACCCGCGCCTCGCTGCCCTGGGCCTGCGCCTGCAGGTATTGCAGGCGTGCCGCCACCAGCGTGCGCTGGGCATCGAGCACATCGAGGAAGGCGAACTTGCCGCGCTCGAAGCCGCGGGTGGCGGCATCCAGCGCCTGCTGCGCCGAGGGCAGGATCGCGCGGTCGAAGGTCTGCACCTCCTGGACCGCCGTGCTCCACTGGGTCAAGGCCTGGATCACTTCGCTGCGCAGGCGCAGTTCGGCGCCATTGCGCTGATCGCGGGCCTGGTCGGCGCGCCGGGCGGCGGCGAGGACGTTGCCCTGGTTGCGGTCGAACAAGGGAATCGGCACGGACAGCCCGACCACATTGATGCGCTCACGGTCGGTTTCGCTGTACTGGCTGCCGACGCTGACGGTCAGGTCGGGGATGCGCTGACTGCGGGCCAGGCCCAGGGCCGCTTCGCGCTGGTCGATCTGCAGGCGGGCCAGACGCAGATCGGCTGTCTGCTCCAGGCGATCAAGCAACAGCGCGCGGCTGGGAATGCTGTTGTCCGTGACCAGGCCGCCGTCGACCCGGCTGAATTGCACCATCGGCGCGCCGGTCACGGCCGCCAGCTGCTGGTAGGCGATGGTCAGTGCCTGCTCGGCACGGCCCTGCTCCAGGCGCACCTCGGACAGCTGCACCTGGGCGCGGGTTGCCTCGACCGGCGATGCGCTGCCGGCCCGGACCCGGCCTTGCACCACCTGCAAGGCTCGCTCGCTCAGGCGCAACGACTGTTCGGCCAGCTGCAAACCTTCCTGAGCCTGGGCTGCGGCCTGGAACGCACCGATGACTTCGGCACGCAATACATTGCGCTGACGCTCCAGCTCCAGCGCCGCAAGCTCGGCATCGCGTCCGGCGACGTCCAGACGTGCACCGCGCTTGCCACCCAGCTCGAACAGCTGGCTGACGCCGACGGTGGTGGTCTGCGAGCCCTTGCGGGTGTCTTCCACTTCCCAGCTCAGTTCCGGGTTGGGCAGCACACCGGCCTGGCGCCGTTCGCCTTCGGCAATGTCGATGCCCCAACGCGCTGCGGCAAGCTCGGGGTTGTTGTCGCGGGCCGCCTGCAGCGCCGACTCCAGGGTCAATACGCGCTCTTGCGCCAGGGCCAGCGCCGGCAAGACTAGCAACAGCAGTGCCAGCAATATTCGGCCAGGGCCTGTGCCTGGCCGGTCCAGGGTGTAAAACATGGCAGACTCCTGCGCCTTGATCGGAGCCCGCACTCTAGTAATCGAGGTTTATCGCCAGGATGACTCAAGTATTACAAATCTGTAATCCAGGCAAACCGCGCGCCCGGATGGCTTAGTATCCGCCGCTCGATGCAATTCACCGCTTGACCTTGCAGTAACTACAGGGTTGAGAATCAGCGCCTTTCACTGCCAACGAGTCATTTCATGCGTCTACTGATTGTCGAGGACGAACTGCGCACCGCCGAATACCTGCAACAGGGCCTGCGCGAAAACGGTTACATCGTCGATTGCGCCCACACCGGCGCCGACGGCCTGCACCTGGCTCGGCAGCAGGCCTATGACCTGGTCATTCTCGACGTCAACCTGCCCGAGCTCGATGGCTGGACCGTGCTGCAGCGCCTGCGCGCCGAGTCCAGCACGCGGATCATGATGCTCACGGCCCACGGCCGGCTGGCCGACCGGGTCAAGGGCCTGGACCTGGGTGCCGACGACTACCTGCTCAAACCCTTCGAGTTCCCTGAACTGCTGGCGCGCATCCGCAGCCTGCTGCGACGCAACGACCAGGCGCTGCAACCGAACACCCTCAAGGTCGCCGACCTGGAGCTGGACCCCAGCCGTCACCGCGCCTACCGCAGCGGCCAGCGCATCGACCTGACCGCCAAGGAGTTCGCCCTGCTGCACCTGCTGATGCGCCAGAGCGGTGAAGTGCTGTCGCGCACGCAGATCATCTCGCTGGTCTGGGACATGAACTTCGACTGCGACACCAACGTCGTGGAAGTGTCGATCCGCCGCCTGCGGGCGAAAATCGACGACCCCTTCGACAACAAGCTGATCCATACCCTGCGCGGCGTCGGCTACGTACTCGAGGCCCGCGAATGAAACCTGCGCGCCTGTCACTGCGCCTGGGCCTGAGCGTCAGCCTGATGGGCGCGGCACTGGTGCTGCTGCTCGCCTGCCTGGCGGTGTTTGCCCTCGACCATGAGCTGGACAGCCGTGCACGCAAGCACCTGGCCAACAAGATGGCGCAGATCGAACACAGCCTGACCATCGACCTCAAGGCCGCCGACCTGCGCACGCCGGTACATCCGCTGCTGGATGTGGTCATGGGCCACGACAACCTGAGCCTGAGTGTCATCGCCTTGACCGGTCGCCATTCGGCCTTGCTGACCCTGGGCCCGGCCCTGGAAGCCAGCGCCTTGCTGCAGATTGAGAGCGGCCCGCAGCTAAGCTTCAGCCCGTGGCGCGATCAGGAAGGCGAGCACCTGCTCACCGCCTCGCGGCTGATGCGCCTGCAGGACGGCACCCTGGTGCGCGTGCTGCTGACAGTCAACCGTGCCGACGACCATGCCCTGCTCCAGGCCTACCTGGGCTCGACCCTGTGGGCCTTGCCGTTGCTGCTGGTGCTGATCGGCCTGGGCGCCTGGAAGCTGGTCCAGCGCGGGCTGCTGCCATTGCGCCGCTTCCGCCGGGTTGCCGAACAGGTCTCGGCGCAAACCCTCAGCCACCGCCTGCCGGAAACCGGCCTGCCGCAAGAGCTGGGTGACCTGGCAGGTGGTATCAACATCATGCTCGACCGCCTGGACGACGGTGTGCAGCGGCTTTCGCAATTTTCCGATGACCTTGCCCATGAGTTGCGTACGCCCATCGGCAACCTGATGGGCAAGGCCCAGGTCACCCTCACCCGCGAGCGCTCCAACGACGAGTACCGCGAAGCGCTGGAAAACAGCATCGAAGAACTGACCCGACTCAACCGCATCATCAACGACATGCTGTTTCTGGCCCAGGTCAGCCAGCCACAGACGCAGGTGCCGCTCAAGCCAGTGGTGCTGGCCGACGAGGTACAGCGGGTGTGCGAACTGTTCGAATGCAATGCCGAGCAAAAAGGCATTGCCTTGCGCGTACAGGGCTGGGGCACGGTGCTGGGCGAGCGGTTGATGGTGCAGCGGGCGCTGTCCAACCTGCTCAGCAATGCGATCCGCCATGGGTATGAGGGGCAGCCGATCGATATCGCGATTGAACGTAGGGACGGTTCGGTGTGGGTGTCGGTGGAGAATCGCGGGCCGGGTATTGCCCAGGCGCATTTGCCGCACCTGTTCGAACGCTTTTACCGCGTGGGTTCGGGGCGCTCGCGGCTGGAAGGCGGGACGGGCCTGGGGCTGGCGATCGTGCGCTCGATCATGCAGGTGCATGGCGGGCGGGTTGAGGTGCACAGCGAACTGCAGGGGGTGACGCGGTTCAGCCTGGTGTTTGCCGATACTACCGAATAAATGGACCTACACCCAATCGTGTGGGAGCTGGCTTGCCAGCGATGAGGCCAGTACAGGCAGCACATCCACTGCCTATTAGGCGACCGCTACGCGCTCGATCGCTGGCAAGCCAGCTCCCACAGGATTGGCGTCGAATCTGTTAGTGCCGGCTGGCCGCCAGGATCAACGCCTTCATCTCTGCCACCGCCGACTTGAAGCCGACGAACAGCGCATGGGCCACCAGCGCATGGCCAATGTTCAGCTCGTTGATACCCTTGATCGCCGCCACTGCCTCAACGTTGTGGTAATGCAGGCCATGACCGGCATTGACGATCAACCCCTGGCCCAGGCCGAAGGCCACGCCATCGGCCACACGCTTGAGCTCTTCGGCCACTTCACTCGGGGTCTGCGCATCGGCATAACGGCCGGTGTGCAGCTCGATGGCCGGTGCACCGACACGGCGCGACGCTTCGATCTGGCGCTCGTCGGCATCGATGAACAGCGATACTTCCGCGCCCAGGCGCGACAGACGCTCGACCGCAGCCTTGATTCGCGCTTCCTGGCCGGCAACATCCAGGCCGCCTTCGGTGGTCAGCTCCTGACGGGTTTCCGGGACCAGGCAGATATGCGCCGGGCGAATGCGTTCGGCGAAAACCATCATTTCTTCGGTGACGCCCATTTCAAAGTTCATGCGCGTCTGCAGCACGTCCTTGAGCAGCAGCACATCACGCTCCTGAATGTGCCGGCGGTCTTCGCGCAGGTGCACGGTAATGCCATCGGCACCGGCCTCTTCGGCGTCCAGCGCGGCTTTGACCGGGTCCGGGTAGCGGGTGCCACGCGCCTGGCGCAGGGTCGCCACGTGGTCGATGTTCACGCCGAGCAGCATGCGGTTGCTTTGAGTCACGAAGAGGCTCTCCTGAAGATTGAGCCCCACAGCATACGACGTTGTTCAGCGCTTGCGAAACAGTTCGCGACTGACCAGCGGCCGACCGCCCAGATGCACGGCCAGGGCCTGGCGCATCAGGCGCTTGGCCGCGCTCAGGGCGCCGGGAATTTCCCAGTCGGCATCGGCCATGGCCAACAGCTCGGCACCGTTGAACAGCCCCGGCTGCAACAGGTAGACCCGCTCAAGCCCGGCATCGACCTGCAAACGGTACAGGCCATCGACGGCCAGTGGTTCGCCGTTGACGTCATGGTCGAGGGCAAAGGCGTAACCCAGCTCGTCCAGCAAGCGCCACTCGAACGCCCTTAGCAGCGGCTCCAGCGGACGACCGGCGGCCAGCGCCTGCAAGGTCGCAGCATAGTGCTCGAACACCACCGGATGCGGATCCTCGGCGGGCAGTAGGCGAATCAGCAGCTCGTTGAGGTACAGCCCGCTGAACAGCGCATCGCCATGCAGCCAGGCCGCCACGCCGACGCTGTCCAGACGGCCGACATTTTTCAGCTCGCCGCGGCCGCGAAATTCCACTTCAAGGGGTACGAAGGGACGCACCTGGCTGCCGGCCTTGCCACGGGCACGGCGCATGACCGCGCGCAGGCGCCCTTGCGGGGTGAGGAAATCCACCAGCGCGCTGGTTTCACGGTAGGCCCGGCTGTGCAGCACGTAGGCCGGTTGGCCAACTGGCAGTTCCATGAGCGGCGCTTCAGAAAAGGTTCGACCCGGCAGCGCACGCTACCGGGCCTGGAGCGATCAGAGGTCGCCGTAGCCCAGCGAACGCAGGGCGCGCTCGTCGTCGGACCAGCCACCCTTGACCTTGACCCAGAGGTTGAGCATGACCTTGGCGTCGAACAGCACTTCCATGTCCTTACGCGCCTCGGAGCCGATGCGTTTGATCCGCTCGCCCTTGTCGCCAATGATGATCTTCTTCTGGCCGTCACGCTCGACCAGGATCAGCGCATGGATGTGCAGGATCTTGCCCTGCTGCTTGAACTCTTCGATCTCGACGGTGATCTGGTACGGCAGCTCCGCGCCGAGCTGACGCATGATCTTCTCGCGTACCAGCTCTGCCGCCAGGAAGCGGCTGCTGCGGTCGGTGATCTGGTCTTCCGGGAAGAAGTGATCGTTTTCCGGCAGGTGCTTGGCGATCAGGCCTTCCAGCGCTTCCAGGTTATGCCCCTGCTGGGCCGAGATCGGCACGATTTCGGCGTTAGGCAGTTGCTCCTGCAGCCACTGCAGGTGCGGGATCAGGTCGGCTTTCTCTTCGATCCGGTCGGTCTTGTTGATCGCCAGGATCACCGGGCCCTGCACGTACTGCACGCGCTCGAGCACCAGCTGGTCTTCGTCGGTCCACTTGGTGCGGTCAACGACGAAGATCACCACATCGACGTCCTTGAGGGCGGCCGAGGCGGTTTTGTTCATGTAGCGGTTGAGCGCCTTTTCGTTGCTCTTGTGCATGCCCGGGGTATCGACGTAGATCGCCTGGACATCACCCTCGGTCTTGATCCCGAGCATGTTGTGGCGGGTAGTCTGCGGCTTGCGCGAGGTGATCGCGAGCTTTTGCCCGAGGATATGGTTGAGCAGGGTCGACTTGCCCACGTTCGGGCGGCCGACAATGGCGACATAGCCGCAGCGGGTAGTGTTGGTATCAGTCATTGCCATTCTCCACGCCCAGGGCGATCAGTGCTGCGGCGGCCGCGACTTGCTCGGCGATACGCCGGCTGACGCCTTGCCCTCGGCTTTTTTCAGTCAAAAGGGTCACTTCGCATTCGACGAAAAACGTCCGGCAATGGGGTTCACCTTGAATATCCACCACTTCGTAGCGCGGCAGTTCGCAGCCCCGTGACTGCAGGAATTCCTGCAGACGGGTTTTCGGGTCCTTGTTGGTATCGACCAGGGTCAGGCTTTCGAATTCGCCCGCCAGCCATGCCAGCACCCGCTCGCGGGCGGTCTGCATGTCCGAATCCAGGTAGATGGCACCAATCAGCGCCTCCAGGGCATCGGCAAGGATCGACTCGCGGCGGAAACCGCCGCTCTTCAGCTCGCCCGAGCCCAGGCGCAGGTATTCGCCCAGGTCAAAGCCTCGGGCCAGTACCGCCAGGGTCTCGCCCTTGACCAGCCGCGCGCGCAAGCGCGACAGCTGGCCTTCGCGGGCCTGGGGGAAGCGCTCGAACAGCGCTTCACCGGCGACGAAGTTGAGGATCGCATCGCCGAGGAACTCGAGGCGTTCGTTGTTGCGCCCGGCAAAACTGCGGTGCGTCAGGGCCAGCAGCATCAGCTCCTGGTTCTTGAAGGTGTAACCGAGCTGGCGCTCGAGGCGGCTCAAGGAAACGCTCACAGTGTACCCACGCGCAGTTCGTGGTCGAAATTCAGCCCGCACGCCTGGGCGCGAGGCTCACACTTTGCAACTCGGTACGCCGCCATCGGGGCTACCGTCGGATTTAACGCGTTGTTCAAATCAACATCCTGAAAGACTGTTTGGCTCATGCTCGCTGGCCGGGGTGATCGGTTGAATCCAGGGATCCCTGAACACAGCCTATGCCAGAAACGCATTCGGCGCTGTCCCAGGACAGCGCCGTTGTGGTGTTACTTGATCAACCCGACCCGCGACAGGTTCGGGAAGTGGCTCAGTTTAGGCTCTGGCCAGCTCATCCAGACCGCGAAGGCCTTGCCGACGATGTTCTTGTCCGGAACCATGCCGTGCAGTTCCTTGGGAATGTTGGGATCATCCCAGTAACGGCTGTCGTTCGAGTTGTCGCGGTTGTCGCCCATCATGAAGTAATGGCCGGCAGGGACTGTCCATTGCTGGTCAGGCGGCATGCGGTAACGGCTCATTTCCTTGCGGATCAGGTGCTCGGCTTCGCCCAGTTTTTCCTTGTACAGCTCGGCGCTGCCCAGGGTGCCCGGCTCGGTACCGACCAATTGCTCGGCAATCGCCTGACCGTTGACGGTCAGCTTCTTGTCGCTGGTGTAACGAATCTGATCGCCCGGCAGGCCAACCACACGCTTGATGTAGTTGACGTTCGGGTCGCTCGGGTAGCGGAACACCATGACATCGCCACGCTGCGGGTCACCGACCTCGATGACCTTCTTGTCGATCACCGGCAGACGAATCCCGTAGGAGAATTTGTTCACCAGGATGAAATCGCCCACTTCCAGGGTCGGCTTCATCGACCCCGAAGGGATCTGGAACGGCTCGACCAGGAACGACCGCAGCACCAGGACAATGAACAGCACCGGGAAGAACGATTTACCGTACTCGACCAGCAACGGTTCCTTGTTCAGGCGCTCGACCACTGCCATCTCTGGCTGGCTGACGCTGCCCTGATAGTTGACGATTGCCGAACGCCGGCGCGGGGCCAGGAACAGCAGATCGACCAGGGCCAACAGACCGCAGACGGCGACGGCGATGACAAGCAACAGCGGGAAATTTAGCGACATAGGACCTAACTATCCAACCTGAGCACGGCGAGGAAGGCTTCTTGTGGGATTTCCACGTTGCCGACCTGTTTCATGCGTTTCTTACCGGCCTTCTGCTTCTCCAACAGCTTGCGCTTACGGCTAACGTCACCACCGTAGCATTTGGCCAGTACGTTCTTTCTGAGCGCCTTGACAGTGGTACGCGCAACAATCTGCCCGCCAATGGCGGCCTGGATTGCCACATCGAACATCTGCCGAGGAATCAGTTCCTTCATCTTCTCGGTCAATGCGCGGCCCTTGTAGTGCGCATTGTCGCGGTGCACGATCAGCGCCAGGGCATCGACCTTGTCACCGTTGATCAGTACGTCAAGCTTGACCAGGTTAGCCGACTGGTAGCGGTCGAAATGGTAGTCCAGCGAGGCGTAGCCACGGCTGGTGGACTTCAGGCGGTCGAAGAAGTCCAGTACCACTTCGTTCATCGGCAGATCGTAGCGTACTTGCACCTGCGAACCGAGGAACTGCATGTCGCGCTGCACGCCACGCTTCTCGATGCACAGGGTAATGACGTTACCCAGGTGCTCCTGAGGCACCAGGATGGTGGCCGAAACGATCGGCTCACGGAAGTCTTCGACCGCGGACACATCCGGCAGCTTCGACGGGTTGTCGACGTAGATGGTTTCGCCGGTCTTGAGCTTGACCTCGAAGATTACGCTTGGCGCGGTGGTGATCAGGTCCAGGTCATATTCGCGCTCGAGGCGCTCCTGGATGATCTCCATGTGCAGCATGCCGAGGAAGCCGCAACGGAAGCCGAAGCCCAGGGCGTCGGAGCTTTCCGGCAGGTACTGCAGCGACGAATCGTTCAGGGTCAGTTTTTGCAGAGCGTCACGAAAATCTTCGAAATCTTCGGAACTGACAGGGAACAGGCCGGCATAAACCTGCGGCTGAATGCGTTTGAAACCTGGCAGCACCTCGACCTCGGGGGTCGTGCTCAGGGTCAGGGTATCGCCCACTGGCGCACCGTGAATGTCCTTGATGCTGGCGATGATGAAGCCTACTTCACCGGCTTTGAGGTCAGCGGTCTGGGTGTGCTTGGGATTGAACACACCGACGCTGTCGACCAGGTGGATCTTGCCGGTGGACTTGACCAGGATCTTGTCGCCCTTCTTCACCCGGCCGTGACGTACACGCACCAGGGAGACGACGCCCAGGTAGTTGTCGAACCAGGAGTCGATGATCAGCGCCTGCAGGGGCGCCTCGATGTCACCGGTAGGCGCAGGAATGGTTTGCACCAGGCGCTCGAGCACCTCGTCCACGCCCATGCCGCTCTTGGCGCTGCAGGCTACGGCGTCGGTGGCGTCGATGCCGATGATCTTCTCGATCTCGTCCTTGACCTTGTCCGGGTCGGCCTGGGGCAGGTCCATCTTGTTCAGCACCGGCATGACCTCAAGGCCCTGCTCGATGGCGGTGTAGCAGTTGGCAACCGACTGGGCTTCTACGCCCTGGCCGGCATCGACCACCAGCAAGGCACCTTCACAGGCCGCCAGCGAGCGGCTGACTTCGTAGGTGAAGTCGACGTGGCCGGGGGTGTCGATGAAGTTCAGCTGATAGGTTTTGCCGTCCTGCGCGGTGTAGTACAGGGTGACGCTGTGGGCTTTGATGGTGATACCGCGTTCACGCTCCAGGTCCATGGAATCGAGTACCTGGGCTTCCATTTCACGCGCAGTCAGGCCACCGCACATCTGAATGAAGCGGTCGGCCAAGGTCGACTTGCCATGGTCAATGTGGGCGATGATGGAGAAATTGCGGATATGACTCAAATCACTCACGGGTCAACACTCAAAAAGGCTGCGGGCCGAACGCCCACCGAAAAATAGCCGGGAATTGTACCTGAAGCTTGACGTTGGCGTCACGTGAACTGTGGGCAAGGGAACCGCAGGAAATGTTTCCAAGTCGGGACGCCGCCCCGCCGCTCCCACAGCCTGCCTGCAAGGGCCTGGGGCAGCACCCAGAAAAAAGGGCAGCCGAGGCTGCCCTTTTCTGCTCAACCCGGCTTATTCAGCCAGTTTGAAGGTGATGAAGCTGGCGCGCCCCTGACGCAGGACGCGCATGGACACCGAACGGTTCTTCGGCAGCTCCTTGGCGATTTCGGTGAACTGCTTGGCCGAGAGGATCGCCTGGTTGTTCAGGTGGCTGATGACATCACCCGGACGCAGCCCGATCAGCGCGGCCGGACCTTCCTGGACTTCCTTGATGACTACGCCGCCCTTGAGCTCAAGGGCCTTTTTCTGCTCGGCGGTCAGGTCGGACACCGACACGCCCAGGCGGTTGCTGCTGCGCTCGACACCGCCGTTGGCGTTGGTGGTGATCTCGGCGTCGTCATCCGGCAGTGCGCCGATGGTGATGTCCAGCGATTGACGCTTGCCATTGCGGATGATGTCCAGCTTGGCCTTGGCGCCGTCCTTGAGGCCACCGACCAGGTGCGGCAGGTCGGCAGACATGACGATCGGCTGACCGTTCATGCTCAGGATCACGTCACCGACCTGCAGGCCACCCTTGGCCGCCGGGCCGTCTTCCAGCACCTGGGCGACCAGGGCACCGGCCGGCTTGTCGAGACCGAAGGATTCAGCCAGGTCCTTGTTGACCTCCTGGATCACCACGCCCAGCCAGCCACGGCTGACCTTGCCGTCTTTCTTCAGCTGGTTGGAGACATCCAGCGCCACGTCGATCGGGATGGCGAACGACAGGCCCATGAAGCCGCCGGAACGGGTGAAGATCTGCGAGTTGATCCCCACTACTTCACCGTTCATGTTGAACAACGGGCCACCGGAGTTACCCGGGTTGATCGCCACGTCGGTCTGGATGAACGGCACGTAGGTGTCGTTGGGCAGGGTGCGACCCTTGGCACTGACGATGCCTTTGGTCACCGAATGGTCGAAACCGAACGGCGAACCGATGGCCAGCACCCACTCACCGACCTTGAGCTTCTCGGAGTCACCCAGTTTGACGGTCGGCAGGTCCTTGCCTTCGACCTTGAGCAGGGCCACGTCGGTGCGCGGATCGGTGCCGACCAGCTTGGCCTGCAGCTCGCTGCGGTCCGACAGGCGGACGATGATCTCGTCGGCATCGGCGACCACGTGGTTGTTGGTCAGCACATAACCGTCGCTGGAGATGATGAAGCCCGAACCCAGCGATTGCGCTTCACGCTGACGGTCACCGCGCGGCGAACGCGGGGCCTGTGGCATGTTGCGTTCGAAGAACTCGCGGAACATCGGCGGCAGGCCTTCGAGGTCTGGCACCTGCCCCGCCGCATACTTGCGGTCGGGCAGTTTCTGCTTGGTACTGATGTTGACCACCGCAGGCGATGCCTGCTCGACCAGGGTGGTGAAGTCCGGCAGGGCTTCGGCCTGGGCGGTGAGCACCTGGCCGAGCATGAACACGGCGGCGACCATCGATAAGTAGGTTTTCAAGCGTGGTATTGACATACGGCTCCCGTCACAACGAGCGTGGTTAGCAGTAGGGACCTGCAGAAGCAGGAAAGGCCAGCCCCCGAAAGGACTGACCTATAGAAAAATTCTGGAGTTTTTGCAAACTGCAAAGCTTGCCAATCATGTCAGCCAAGCAATCCTCGACCTGTCAGCCTCATTGCCTGCGCCTCATTTTTTCACCTGGGCATCCTGGACGCGCATGGACAGCGCGATGCGTTCGGCAGTACCGATAGGGATCTCGCCAACCACGGTGACCATCATTTCACCCTTGGGCGTGGTCAACCGGCGGGAGACCGCTACGGTCGGGCCCAGTTGCGTGCGGATATCGGCAGCAGTGCCTTTATCCAGGGCTTCGACGAATACCGAGAAGCGCGCCAGGCCGTCGTCGTACATCAGGCTGCTGACCGCGTTCTTGCTTTGCGGATCCTTGCGCACCGAACTGTTGATCAGTTCAAAGCCCGGAGGCAACCAGTCCGAACGCCAGCCGGTGACAGGCTGGGCAGCTTGCGCGCTCAGTTGAGCGAGCGGCTTGCAGATACCGCTGGCCTTGAGTTCATCGTCGGTTGGCGCGTCACGGGTATCCAGGCGGGTGAACTGGAAGCGCTCCAGCAACCGCCCTCCGTCATCGAGCATCAACGACTTGAGCGGCAGCCCGGTCTGGCGATCCAGGTGCAGCTCGAAGGCATAACGGTGTTGATCACGCGGGGTAAGGGTGACGATGACCGCTTCACGGTCTGCCACCCTGGACTTGCCGGCGACCCCGAGGTCGTACCAGCTCATCAGCTTCAAGGGGTCAAGCACTCGCGCCGCCGCTTCCGGGGTATTGGCCACACCTGCCACCAGGGACCCGCTTACGCACTGGGTATGACCATCGACACGCACGACTTCCTGGGCCGAGCCATCGAGCTGCAACAGCCGCTCGCTGACCTTGCCGTCCTGGACACGATGCCAGATATCGTGGGTGGAGAAGCTACCGTTACGCTCGTAAACGAAAGTACCCTGATAACTCTGCTGTTGCTCGGCCTGGGCCAGACGTTTGAGCCAGTCACCTGCCTCCGGAGAGGAGTTGGCGGCAAGGGCCGGCAGCGTCAACCAGCCACCAAGCAGCAGCGGTATGAGAGGTAGCGCGCGCATGATCCTCCTTACTTAGCGATTTTCCAGGCTGGCTGCACGTGCGTACGGCAGAGCGCTCTCGGTACCCTTGAGGGCTGCTTCCTGAGCATGCTGACGCAGGTAGCCAGGCAGACGCTGGTCATGCCAGCCGGTTTGCCCTTGCAGCACGCCATTGGCCATCGGGCCTGGCTGATCTGCACTTTCACTATAGCCTGCCAGTACGGCCGGGCCTTGCGCTTGTGGCAGGCTCAGGCCTTGCTGGGCCGGCTGCTGGGCCGCCAGCTGGGCACCGCTGATTTCATCCTGGTTGTACAGGCGTACACCGGCCAGTACCGCGACAGTCACCGAAGCGGCGACGGCCAGGCGGCCCAGGCTGCGCCATGGGCCACGAGAGGCCTTGGCGGGAGCGGCTTCATCGGCCAGCGCGGCGGATACGGCCGAAGCGATATCCAGCCGTGGCAGTACCAGCTCCTTGTGCATGGCTGCACGGGCAACCTGGTAACGCGACCAGGTGGCACGGGTTTCGGGATCATCGACGGCATTCAATACCCGACGTAATTCCAGTTCGTCCGCTTCGTTATCCATCACCGCGGACAGCGATTCCTGCAAAGCTTCACGACTCATGGCGGTTCCTCTCTTGGCTGTCGCCGCTGTCTCAGGTTTCCTGCAACAACGGCTGCAGGGCTTTGTCTATGGCCTCCCGAGCGCGGAAGATTCGAGAGCGCACGGTACCCACTGGACACTGCATGACGCTTGCAATGTCCTCGTAACTCAGACCATCGAATTCACGTAAAGTTAACGCCGTACGTAAATCTTCTGGCAGTTGCTGAATGGTCCGATGGACGGTGCCTTCGATCTCATCTCGCAACAACGCGCGCTCGGGGGACTCCAGATCCTTGAGGCCATGATCGCCGTCGTAAAATTCCGCATCCTCGGAACTTACATCGCTGTCCGGTGGCCGCCGACCGCGGGACACCAGATAGTTTTTTGCCGTGTTGATGGCAATGCGGTACAGCCAGGTATAAAAGGCGCTGTCACCACGAAAATTACCAAGCGCCCGGTAAGCTTTGATGAAAGCTTCCTGCGCTACATCCTGGGCTTCATGGGTGTCGTGTACAAAACGCACGATCAACCCGAGAATCTTGTGCTGATACTTCAGCACCAACAGATCGAACGCTCGCCTGTCGCCACGCTGCACGCGCTCGACAAGCTGCTGATCCTCTTCCTGGGTTAGCATGAACACTCCTCAGTGAACTCGAAGGAGCGTTGCAACAGCCATCGTTCAGGCTTGCAACCATAGACTCGGGCTTTTCGCAAAAGTTCTCCCCTCCAAGCAAGTTTCCTGCGGCCCTTGGTCGGCTCGCACGAAAAACGCAGCGCGGTCACGGCCGGCTGCGTCGATAATCGGGTCTCGAATACGCAGACAGTGCCTTCAAGGGGCGCCTGCCGTGCGTCGCCGCGGCATTGTGGCGTGCGGGCATCCTTCTATGGATATCCGTGCACCACGGAAAGTTCCCACAAAAGGCTGCCTGGACTGCGCAAGCGCCATTGGAAATCAGGGCCTTGGGGCTGCTATAAAGGCAGCCGGTCCAGATTCACGATAGTTTCACAATGCCATAAGCGCCTGACTATTGTGCCGATCCCCCCCTTCAGATACTAGTGTCCTGACATGAGCCAACAATTCCAACATGATGTTCTCGTGATCGGCAGCGGCGCCGCCGGCCTCAGCCTGGCCCTGACCCTCCCCGGTCACCTGCGCATCGCCGTGCTCAGCAAGGGCGACCTCGCCAATGGCTCGACCTTCTGGGCCCAGGGTGGCGTGGCCGCGGTGCTGGACGACACCGACACGGTGCAATCCCACGTCGAAGACACCCTCAATGCCGGCGGCGGCCTGTGCCATGAAGACGCCGTGCGCTTCACCGTTGAGCATAGCCGCGAAGCGATTCAGTGGCTGATCGACCAGGGCGTGCCGTTTACCCGTGACGAACACGCCGGCGACGAAGACAGCGGCTTTGAATTCCATCTGACCCGTGAAGGCGGCCACAGCCATCGGCGCATCATCCACGCCGCCGATGCCACGGGGGCGGCGATCTTCACCACCCTGCTGGCACAAGCGCGCCTGCGCCCGAACATCGAGCTGCTGGAGCAGCGGGTGGCAGTCGACCTGATCACCGAGCGGCGCCTGGGCCAGGACGGCGATCGCTGCCTGGGGGCCTATGTCCTGGACCGCAATACCGGAGAGGTCGACACCTTCGGCGCCCGCTTCACCGTGCTGGCTACCGGCGGCGCGGCCAAGGTCTACCTGTACACCAGCAACCCCGACGGCGCCTGCGGCGATGGCATCGCCATGGCCTGGCGTGCCGGTTGCCGGGTGGCCAACCTTGAGTTCAACCAGTTCCACCCAACCTGCCTGTACCACCCGCAGGCCAAGAGCTTCTTGATTACCGAAGCCCTGCGTGGCGAGGGTGGCTTGCTCAAGCTGCCCAATGGCGAGCGTTTCATGCCGCGCTTCGACCCGCGTGAAGAACTGGCCCCGCGCGACATCGTTGCCCGCGCCATCGACCATGAAATGAAACGCCTGGGGGTGGACTGCGTCTACCTGGACATCAGCCACAAGCCGGCCGAATTCGTCAAAAGTCACTTCCCGACCGTTTATGAACGCTGCCTGACCTTTGGCATCGATATCACCCGCCAGCCGATCCCGGTCGTGCCGGCCGCCCATTACACCTGCGGCGGGGTGATGGTCGACGAACAGGGCCTGACCGACGTACCGAGCCTGTACGCCATCGGCGAAACCAGCTTCACCGGCCTGCACGGCGCCAATCGCATGGCCAGCAATTCGCTGCTCGAATGCTTCGTTTACGGGCGTTCGGCCGCCAACGACATCGTCGCCCGCCTGGATCAGGTCGAAATGCCTCAGGCGCTGCCATGCTGGGATGCCAGCCAGGTCACCGATTCGGACGAAGACGTGATCATCGCGCACAACTGGGACGAACTGCGGCGCTTCATGTGGGACTACGTGGGGATCGTGCGCACCAACAAGCGCCTGCAGCGTGCCGAGCATCGGGTACGCCTGCTGCTCGACGAAATCGACGAGTTCTACAGCAACTACAAGGTCAGCCGCGACCTGATCGAATTGCGCAATCTGGCCCAGGTTGCCGAATTGATGATCCGCTCGGCCATGCAGCGCAAGGAAAGCCGCGGCCTGCACTACACCCTGGATTACCCGGGCATGCTCAGCGAGGCCCGCGACACTATCCTGCAGCCGCCCACCTACGCCGACTGAACTTCAGACGCAAGCGCAGGCGCCGGTGCTGCACCGGCTCCAGCGCGTCGAACGCTATGCACTGACCCTCACTGAAACGCCGCCCGGCCCTGCGAAAGCGCAGTACCACCCATCCGGGCAAGGCCAGGCTGTCGGGCTTGAGCTGCACCGCCTGCCAGCCCTGGGCGCGGCTGAACAACTGCCAGCCGTGGGCATCGCGGCGCAGTGCGGTAATGGCGTTGGGATCGGTCAGCAAAATGCGCCGGGGGATGATCCAGGCGCCGTGCAGCAGGCACAAGGCGATGGCCGCCAGGCGCAACCACAAGGGAACCTGTAGCAGGCTCAGTGCCAACAAGGCCAGCAGCAGGCTGACGAGGTACGCCGCCAGCAGGGCCCTTGAGCCCTGCCAGCGACATTCGAAGCGGTCACTTGGGCTGGACACGGTCCAGGATGATGCGAACCATGCGTTGCAGTTCCGGGTCTTCGGACTCGTTGCGTTCCATGAACCAGCCGAACATGTCCTGGTCTTCGCAGCCGAGCAAACGCCAGTACAGCTGTCGATCTTCCGGGCTCAGGGTTGGAAAAACGTCCTGGCTGAAAGGAACCAGCAACACGTCCAGCTCGAGCATGCCGCGGCGGCTGTGCCAAAAGAGCTTGTTGAGTTCAATTTGTTCGACCATGAAGCCCTCCAAAAATAGGCCGCCAGTATACAGAGCCAGCAGCCGAGGGACACGCGACGTTGGTCCGGACATGTGAGCAAATAATGACGGAGGGCCGCGCTCAACTACCTATTTTGCCAACAGCGCTCTATCATGGCCCCCAGACCTATCACCTTGCGATAAACCATGGCCGATTCCGCTTTTTTCTGCACCCTTTCCCATGAAGGCGTTCTCGCCGTCCGCGGTTCGGACGCCGGCAAGTTCCTGCAAGGCCAGTTGACCTGCAACATCAGTTACCTCAACGACCATACCGCCAGCCTCGGCGCCCGCTGCATGGTCAAGGGCCGCATGCAGTCGAGCTTTCGCATCCTCCCCGAGGGCGATGGCTACTTGCTGGCGATGACCCGCGAACTGCTCGAACCGCAACTGGCGGACCTGAAGAAATATGCGGTGTTCTCCAAGGCCAAGCTGACCGACGACAGCGCCGCCTGGGTGCGTTTCGGCCTGCACAACGGTGCAGCCGCCCTGCAGGCCCTGGGCCTGGAAGTGCCGGCGCAGACCGACGCCGTAACCCGTCACAACGGTCTGATTGCCATCGAGGTCTCGACCGCTCGTGTCGAGTTGTGGGTACCTGTCGAACAGGCCGAAGCGGTGCAAGCCCAACTGGCTGCACACCTGGCCAGTGCTGATCTCAACGACTGGCTGCTCGGCCAGATCCGCGCCGGTATCGGCCAGGTCATGCTGCAAACCCGCGAGCTGTTCATCCCGCAGATGATCAACCTGCAGGCCGTGGGTGGCGTGAGCTTCAAGAAAGGCTGCTACACCGGCCAGGAAATCGTCGCGCGCATGCAGTACCTGGGCAAGCTCAAGCGCCGCCAGTACCGCGTGGCGCTGGCCGAAGGCAGCCTGCCGGAGCCCGGTACCGAAGTGTTCTCGCCAACCCATAACTCCTCCGTCGGTGAAGTGGTGCTGGCCGCCCGCAGCGAACAGGGCTGCGAACTGCTGGCCGTACTGACCGCCGATGCCGTGGAAGACAACAACCTGCACCTGGGAAGCCCCGAAGGCCCGCGCCTGGCGCTGCTGACGCTTCCTTACGAACTGGATCGCGATCGCGAAATCCAGCGCTGAGCCTGCTCCCGCCCTCCCGGGCGGGGCACTCCTGAATTGCGGTAGAGAATCACCATGAACAAGATGGCCGAGATGATCCAGGCCCACCTGCTGAGCGCCATCGACAACGATGACCTGGTGCTGCCGACCCTGCCGGAAGTGGCCTTGAGCATTCGCGAAGCCGCCGAAGACAGCGAGATCAGCGTCAGCACCCTGAGCAAGGTGATCGGCCGCGATGCGGCGCTGTCAGCGCGCCTGATCAAGGTGGTCAACAGCCCGCTGCTGCGCGCCGCCACCGAGGTCACTGACCTGCACACGGCCATCACCCGCCTGGGCATCAACTACAGCTGCAACCTGGCGATCGGCCTGGTGATCGAGCAGATCTTCCACGCCCGCTCCGATGTCGTTGAACAGAAAATGCGCGAAATCTGGGCGAAAAGCCTGGATGTGGCCGGCATCAGTTATGAACTGTGCTTGCGCTTCACTCAGCTCAAGCCGGACCAGGCGGCATTGGCCGGGCTGGTCCACCAGATTGGCGTGCTGCCGATCCTGCTGTATGCCGAAGAGCACAACGAGCTGCTTTCCGACCCGGTCAGCCTGAACTATGTGATCGAGCAGATTCACCCGGCACTGGGCGACAAGATCCTCAGTGTCTGGGAGTTTCCCGAGCAACTGGTGCACCTGCCCGGGCTGATCCAGGACCTGGACCGCGGCACCGACAAGGTCGACTACGTCGATATCGTGCAGATCGCCCAGGTGCTCAGCAGCAACAGCAAGGAACGGCCGCTGGCCGCCCTGCCCGCCTACCGCCACCTCGGCCTGCCCACCGGCACCGAGCTGCAGGCCAGCGACCTGCTCAATGCCAAGGCGATGTTCCGCTAGTCGGTGCTGAAGCTGACCCGCACTTTCAAACCGCCGCGCTCGCCATCATGCAGGCTGATCTGCGCCAGGTGCGCCCGGCAGATCTCGCCGACAATCGCCAGGCCCAGGCCCGTGCCTTGCGCACTGCGCCGGTAGAAACGCTCGAAGACCTTTTCCCGCTCGTTTTCAGGAATGCCGGGGCCATCGTCCTCGACTTCGAGAACGCCCGGCTCGCTGACCCGCAGGATCACGTTGCCGCCCTTGGGCGTATGGGCCAGGGCGTTGTCCACCAGGTTGCTGAGCAGTTCGTTGAGCAGGGTTGGCTCACCGCGCACCCACACCGGCACCTCGGCCTCCAGCGCCAGGGCCACGCCACGAGCATGGGCCAGCGGCGCCATGGCCATGCCCAGTTCACGGGCCAACTGGCTCAAGTCGAGCAATTGCGCGCCACCTTCGGCAATCGCCCGCGCGCCGTTCTCGACCCGCGCCAGCGAGAGTAGCTGGTTGGCCAGGTGGGTCAGGCGATCGGTGCCTTGCGCGGCGGACTCCAGGGTTTCACGCCAGACCTGCGGCTCGTTCGAGCGCAGCCCCAGTTCGACTCGCGCCTTGAGCGCCGCCAAGGGCGTGCGCAGTTCATGGGCGGCCTCGGCAATGAACTGCGCCTGCCGCTCGAACTGGCCGCGCAGGCGTTCGGTAAAGTGATTCAGGGCGCGTACCAATGGGCTCAGCTCACGCTGCACCTGCACCACCGGCAAGGCCCGCAGGTCATCCGGCTGACGCTCTTCGACGGCACTGCGCAAGCGCTCCAGCGGGCGCAGGGCGGCGCTGACGGCAAACCACACCAGCATCAGGGCGCCAAGGGCGAGCATGCCCAAACGCAGCAAGGTATCGGCCATCAGGCTGCGGGCCATGCGCACCCGGGCTTCTTCGGTCTCGGCCACGCGAATTTCGGCCATGCCGTTCATGTTCGGCTCGCTGACCGCCTTGAGCAGGCTGACCACGCGCACGTCCTGGCCAAGGTAGCGGGCGTTGTAGAAGCGTGCGAGGGCCGGGTAATCGTCAGTGCGCGGGGTATTGGGTGGCGGTGCTGGCAGGTTTTCGTAGCCGGAGATCAAGCGCTGGTGAATGTCGTTGACCTGGTAGTAGATACGTCCGGCGCTGTCGTAGGCAAAGGTGTCCAGAGCCACATAAGGCACATCGGCGCTGAGGGTACCGTCACGCTGCGACAGGCCGGCGGCAATGGTCCGCGCCGAGGCCAGCAAGGTACGGTCGTAGGCGGTGTCGGCGGCTTCACGGCCGTTCCAGTAGGCGCTCAGGCCGCTGGCCAGCATCAGCACTACCAGCAAGATCGCCAGGTTCCACAGCAGTCGCCCACGCAGGCTGCCGCTGTCACGCATCTTTATGCTCGAGCAGGTAGCCGAGCCCCCTGAAGGTGACGATGGCCACGGCATGGCCGTCGAGCTTCTTGCGCAGGCGGTGCACATAGATTTCGATGGCGTCGGCGCTGGCTTCTTCGTCCAGGCCGAACACCTGGGCGGCCAGTTGCTCCTTGCTCATCACCCGCCCGGGCCGGGCGATCAGGGCTTCGAGCACGGCCTGTTCGCGGGAGGTCAGGGTCAGCAGTTCTTCGCCGAGGCTGAAGCGCCGGGTATCGAGGTCATAGACCAGCGGCCCGCAGCGCTGTTGGCGTTCGCCACCGAGGACGCTGCGGCGCAGCAGGGCCTTGACCCGCGCTTCCAGCTCGGTCAGCTCAAAGGGTTTGGCCAGGTAATCGTCGGCACCCAGGTTCAGGCCATGGACCCGGTCCTTGACGTCGCTGCGCGCGGTCAGCATCAGCACCGGCACGGTCTTGCCGCGGGCACGCAGGCGCGCCAGCACCTCGAAGCCGTCCATGCGCGGCAGGCCGACATCGAGCACCGCCACGGCATATTCCTCGCTGGCCAGGGCCAGGTCGGCGGCCACGCCATCATGCAGCACATCCACGGTCAGGCCGGTGCTTTTCAGGGCCTGGGCCACGCTTTCGGCCAGTTGCAGATGGTCTTCGACGAGCAGCACACGCATCGATCTCTCCCCTTTGCGTCGCGTTCAATGGCGCGGAGTGTACAGCCGACAGCCCGCCTGTGAAGCCTTCGCAGCAATCAAAAGCTGCTGAAAGGTTAGCGAAAGGTTCACGTCCTAGCATCCTCTCACGGCTCACTCTGCTTGCCGTAAAACCGGACCCAAGGTCCGAACTAATAAGAACAATAACGGAGTCACTCCACGATGCTGTCCATGCAGCCGCAGGCGTACGCGCCTACCCGACGTCTACCCTCCCGCCAGACCGCAGTTGCCAGCGCCCTCGCCCTTGCCGGCGTCGCCCCGTTGAGCCAGGCCGCCTTCTTCGATGACAGCAAGGCGAGCTTCGAAACCCGTAACATGTACTTCAATCGCGACTTTCGCGACGGCACCAGCGCCCAGCAATCCAAGCGTGACGAATGGGCCCAGGGCTTCATGCTCAACTTCGAGTCGGGCTATACCGAAGGTACCGTAGGCTTTGGCCTCGATGCCCTGGGGATGCTCGGTATCAAGCTCGACTCCAGCCCCGACCGCACCGGCACCGGCCTGCTGCCGACCCACGACGATGGCCGCGCCGCCGACGAGTATTCCAAGCTCGGCCTGACCGGCAAGGTGAAACTCTCCGAGACCGAATTGAAGATCGGTACCCTGATCCCGGAACTGCCGACCTTGCAGCCCAACGACGGGCGCATCCTGCCGCAGACCTTCGAGGGCGGCCTGCTGACCTCGGGCGAAATCAAGAACCTGACCTTCACCGGCGGGCGCCTGGAAAAAGCCCGTGACCGCGACAGTACCAACAACGAGGATATCGCCCTCAACAACAAGAACAGCCGCTTTCTCGGCACCGTCGCCGGCAACCATTTCGACATGGCCGGCCTGGACTACAAGTTCACTGACAAGATCACCGGCAGCTACCACTGGGCCCAGCTCGATGACGTCTACCGTCAGCACTTCGTCGGCATGATCGCCTCCCAGCCCTGGGGCCCGGGCACCTTCGGCGCCGACCTGCGCATGGCCTTCAGCGACGACCAGGGCCAGGCCCGCGGCGGCAACATCGACAACACCGCGCTCAACGGCATGCTCAGCTACGGCCTCAATGGCCACAAGCTCAGTGCCGGCTACCAGCACCTGTCCGGCGACACCGCCTTCCCCTATGTCGATGGCGCCGACCCGTACCTGGTCAACTTCGTGCAGATCAACGACTTCGCCGGCGCCGACGAGCGTTCCTGGCAAGCCCGTTACGACTATGACTTCGCCAAGCTTGGCATCCCCGGCCTGACTTTCATGACCCGCTACATCAGCGGCGATAATGTCAGCCTGGCCGATGGCGGTGAGGGCAAAGAGTGGGAACGCAACACCGAGTTCAAGTATGTGGTGCAAAGTGGCGCCCTGAAAAACGTCGCCGTGCGCCTGCGCAATGCCACCTTCCGTTCCAACTTCGCCCGCGATGCCGACGAAGTGCGACTGCTGGTGAGTTACAGCCTTGCGCTGTGGTAATCCCTGACAACAATAATGCTCACGGAGATAGACGATGACTTTTTCACTGCGCCGTATTGCCCTCGCCACCGGTTGCCTGCTGCTTGCCGGTAACGTCCTGGCCGCGGAACCGAAACGCCCCGAATGCATCGCCCCGGCCTCGCCCGGCGGTGGCTTCGACCTGACCTGCAAGCTGGTGCAAAGCGCCCTGGTCAACGAGAAGATCCTCAGCAAGCCGATGCGCGTCACCTACATGCCTGGCGGTGTCGGCGCGGTGGCCTACAACGCCGTGGTCGCCCAGCGCCCGGCCGATGCTGGCACCCTGGTAGCCTGGTCCAGCGGCTCGCTGCTGAACCTGGCCCAGGGCAAGTTCGGCCGTTTCGACGAGAATGCCGTGCGCTGGCTGGCGGCGGTGGGTACCAGCTACGGTGCCATTGCGGTGAAAAACGATTCGCCCTACAAGACCCTCGACGATCTGGTCGCGGCATTGAAGAAAGATCCGAGCAAGGTGGTGATCGGCTCCGGCGGTACCGTTGGCAGCCAGGACTGGATGCAAACCGCGCTGATCGCCAAGGCCGCCGGGATCAACCCGCGCGACCTGCGCTACGTCGCCCTGGAAGGCGGCGGCGAAATCGCCACGGCACTGCTCGGCGGGCATATCCAGGTCGGCAGTACCGACATTTCCGACTCCATGCCGCACATCCAGAGCGGTGATATGCGCCTGCTCGCGGTGTTTGCCGAAACCCGCCTGGACGAACCGGAAATGAAGAACATCCCCACGGCCAAGGAACAAGGCTATGACATCGTCTGGCCGGTGGTGCGCGGTTTCTACCTCGGGCCAAAAGTGACCGATGAAGAGTACGACTGGTGGAAGGCCTCGTTCGACAAGCTGTTGGCCTCGGAAGAGTTCGCCAAGCTGCGCGACCAGCGCGAGCTGTTCCCCTTCGCCATGACCGGTGCCGAGCTGGACACCTACGTGAAGAAGCAGGTGGCTGACTACAAGGCCCTGGCCAAGGAATTTGGCTTGATTCAGTAAGCCTCTCCCTTTTCGAACGCATCGCGGGGCAAGCCCGCTCCCACTTGCCCCGCGAAAAGAGGATTCCGCAATGATCCTGCAACGCCTGTTCGCCCTGTTTTTGCTGGCGGTGTGCACCGCCCTGGCCGTAATGGCCTGGCCCTACCAGGCAGCCTTTTCCTACGAACCGGTCGGCCCTCGCGCCTACCCCTTGCTGATGCTGGGCCTGATGGCCGCAGGCTTGCTGTACCTGGCCTTTCGCCCCACGCCCATCGTGCACAAGGACGACGAACCGCAACTGGACCGCGAAACCCTGAACAAGATCGGCCTCTGCGTCGCCTTGCTACTGGTCTTCGCCGCCACCTTCGAGCCGCTGGGCTTCATTGTCAGCAGCATCCTCATCGGCGTGCCGATGGCGCGCCTGTATGGCGGGCGCTGGCTGCCCAGCGTGGTGATCATCGGCCTGATGAGCATCGCCCTGTACTGGCTGTTCGACCGCGTGATGGATGTGCCCCTGCCCCTCGGCCTGCTCGACGTTCTGGAGAACTGACATGGATACGCTTGGCTATCTCGGCCAGGGCTTCGGCGTCGCCCTGAGCCCTTACAACCTGGTTACCGCCCTTGCCGGCACGCTGATCGGCACCGTAGTCGGCCTGCTGCCGGGCCTGGGCCCGATCAACGGCGTAGCGCTGTTGATCCCGATTGCCTTTGCCCTGGGCCTGCCGCCGGAGTCGGCGCTGATCCTGTTGGCGGCGGTGTACCTGGGCTGCGAATACGGCGGGCGGATCAGCTCGATCCTGCTCAACATCCCCGGTGAAGCCTCGACGGTCATGACCACCCTCGACGGCTACCCCATGGCCCGCCAGGGCTTGGCCGGGGTGGCGCTGTCGCTGTCGGCCTGGAGCTCGTTCATCGGCGCCTTTATCGCGACCTGCGGCATGGTGCTGTTCGCGCCGCTGCTGGCGAAATGGGCGATCGCCTTCGGACCGGCGGAATACTTCGTACTGATGGTGTTTGCCATTGTCTGTCTCGGCGGCATGGCTGGTGACCGGCCACTGAAGACGTTCATTGCTGCACTGATCGGCCTGTTCCTCTCCAGTGTCGGCATCGATGCCAACAGCGGCGTCTACCGTTTTACCGGCGACAGCGTGCACCTGGCCGACGGCATTCAGTTCGTGGTGCTGGTGCTCGGCCTGTTCTCCATCAGCGAGATCCTCCTGCTGCTGGAAAAAACCCATCATGGCCACGAAGCAGTCAAGGCCACCGGGCGCATGCTGTTCAACTTCAAGGAAGCGGCGTCAGTGTTCGTGGTGAACATTCGCTGCGGCCTGCTCGGTTTCATCATGGGCGTGCTACCCGGCGCCGGCGCGACCCTGGCCAGTGCCGTGGCCTACATGACCGAGAAACGCATCGCCGGTGCCAGCGGCACTTTCGGCAAAGGTGACAAGCGCGGCCTGGCGGCGCCGGAAACCGCCATCGGTGCTTCCTGCTGCGGCGCCCTGGTGCCGATGCTGACCCTTGGCGTACCCGGCTCGGGCACCACGGCGGTGATGATCGGCGCCCTGACCCTGTACAACATCACGCCGGGCCCGATGCTGTTCGCCCAGCAACCGGACATCGTCTGGGGCCTGATCGCCTCGTTGTTCATCGCCAACATCATGCTGGTGATCCTCAACATCCCGATGATCCGCATCTTCACCCGCATCCTTGCCGTGCCGAACTGGGCGCTGGTGCCGGTGATCGCGATCATCACCGCGATCGGTGTGTACGCGGTGCATGCCACCACCTTCGACCTGTTCCTGATGATCGGCATCGGCATCTTCGGCTACATCCTGCGCAAGCTGGACTTCCCACTGTCGCCGATCCTCCTCGGGTTCATCCTCGGCGGGCTGATGGAGCAGAACCTGCGCCGCGCGCTGTCGATCTCCAACGGCGCTCTGGATATCCTCTGGTCGAGCCCGATCAGCATCAGCGTCTGGGCCCTGACCATCGCCATGATGCTCCTGCCGCTGCTGCGCATCTGGCGCAAGCGCAGCCTCCAGCGCCGTGCCCTGGCCGATGTCTGATGGGCGACTGAAACTGTACTGGGCCACCGGCCTGGTCGGCTTGGCTGGAGGTTACCTCGCCAGCCTGGTCGGCTGGCCACTGCCATGGATGGTCGGCTCGTTGCTGGCGATCATCCTGGTGCGTTGCCTGACGCCCTGGCAATTGAGCGAGATCCCCGGTGGGCGCAAATGCGGGCAGTGGATCATCGGCATCGGTATCGGCCTGCACTTCACCCCGGCGGTGGTCGAGCAGGTGGCGAGCAACTTCGGTTTGATTTTCTGCGGGGCACTGATCACCAGTGTCTCCAGTGTGGTCGGGGTGTGGTTGCTCAGGCGCACCGGGGAAGACCGCGCCACGGCGTTCTTTTCCAGCATGCCCGGTGGCTCCGGGGAGATGGTCAACCTCGGTGCCCGTAATGGCGCGGTACTCAGCCAGGTGGCGGCGGCGCAAAGCCTGCGGGTGCTGGCGGTGGTGCTGTGCGTGCCGGCGCTGTTCAAGTTCCTGCTCGGCAATGGCGTGCCGCTGACCCATACCGGCAGCGTCAACTGGGGCTGGCTGTTGTTGATCTGCCCACTGGGCGTGTTGCTGGCCCTGGGCTGGCAACGCCTCAAGCAACCCAATCCCTGGCTGTTCGGGCCGTTGCTGGTGGCGGCGGTGGCCAGTGTCAGTGCCAACCTGCAGGTTGCCCTGCCCGATGGCGCCAGCCAGATCGGCCAATGGCTGATCGGCAGCGGCCTGGGCTGCCACTTCAACCGCGCGTTCTTTCGCCGGGCGCCGTCGTTTCTCGGGCGCACCTTGATTGCCACGGCCTTGACCATGCTGATCGCCGGCCTCGCCGCGTGCGTGCTCAGCGTCATGACCAACCTCGACCTGCGCTCGCTGACCCTGGGCATGATGCCCGGTGGCATCGCCGAAATGAGCCTGACCGCCGAAACCCTGCAACTGTCGGTGCCACTGGTCACGGCGCTGCAGGTGATGCGCTTGCTGTTCGTGCTGTTTCTGGCCGAGCCGTTGTTCAGGCATTGGGACAAACGCTGCGACTGAAACAAAAAAGAGGAAGCCAGGGCTTCCTCTTTTTCATTGCACGCTTACCAGGTGAAGCGCACGCCGACGTTGGCACCGAACGGCTTCTCGATCTTGTCGCCGTTGCTGTAGTCGATATCGGCATGCAGCTGCAGGCGCTCGGACAGCGACACGGCGATACCGGCACCGACCTCGGCACGCGAGCCTGACAGGTCATTGTTGAACACGTTGTCGTTGACCTTGACCTGGTTGTTCTTGGCGAACTCATGCACCGCCGCAGCGCGCAGGTATGGCTGGGCAAAGCGGCCCTCACCCAGATCAAAGTTGCGACCCACCGTGGCACCGGCCTTGCCAAGCACCGAGGTGGTCCGGTCGCCTTCTGCCTTCAGGCCGCTGTCCAGGTCATAGGACGCGCCCTGGATGCTCACCGCCGACACCTGGGCGAAGGGTTCAACGAAGTAGCCGTCATCGAGCTTGATGTGGCGACCGAACTCGGCCGACGCCCCCACACCGTTGGTCTTGTAGTTGCCCTTGGCCTGGCTACCGTCGCTCATGGCTACCTTGGACTTGTTGTCGAAGCGGTTGACCTTGGCCACGGCGTCGAAGTAGTAACCGCTGTCCTGATCCAGCCAGGTGGTGTAGGCACCGGCGTAGTAGCTGTCGACCGTACCGGTGGTACCGCGGCTCAGGTCCAGATCCGACTTGCTATGACCGGCCAGTACGCCGACCAGCCACTGGCTGTCGCCCAACTGCGCGTCGGCACCCAGGGTGAAGCCTTGCTGGGTCTGCTTGTAGGCGGTGCCAGACGACTCGGCAACGTTGTACTTGCTGCCATAGGCACGGCCCCAGGCGCCGCTTTTACCTTCGTTGTAGCGCAGCTCGCCCATGCGGGTGCGCAGCGACGACAGCTCGCCGTACCAGATGGTCGGGGCGGTGTTGAACAGCGCCAGCACCGAACGGGTACCGGGGCTGATGACCTTTTTCTCGGTGTCCAGGTGCCAGTCGTTGCCTTCCTTGGTCAGACCGTAGGAAAACGCACCCAGGTCTACAGGACCGTTCAACAGGCTGAACTCGGCATCGCCGCCACCGGTAGTGACCACGGTGATTCGCTCGACGGCGGCCGGGTCATGACCACTGGCACTGATGGCGAGGGTATGCTGACCATCGGCCTGACCGCTGACATTGAGCAGGTCAGCTTCGCCAGTGGCGAAGTCCGCCGACATATGAAAGGTGCCGTTGCCAGACAACTCGCCCAGGTCCAGGCGATAGAACTGGCCTGGCTCGCCAAATTGCACATGACCGCCCTGCAGGCTCAACTGCTCAACCTGGCTGTCGCCAATCAGCGCCCAGGTGCTGTCGCCATTGAGCGCCAGCGCATCGACGTTTTCCAGGCGCCCCTTGAACAGCGATTGATCGTTCAGGCTCAGTTGCGCCACGCCGCCCGCGGCGACGATCACGTCACCTTCCAGGCTGGCGTTGCTCAAGTTCAGTTGCGCAATGCTGCCTTCGCCGACCTGAATGTTACCGGCCAGGGCGCTGCGGCTGACCTGCATATCTGCCGAGCCGGCGTTCTTGAGCTCAAGCCAGTTGCCGTTGGCGCCTTCCAGGCTCGAACCATTGAGCACGTCGATACGGGCGGTAGTTGCAGAGTCCACCACCAGGGCCGCTCCTGTCCCCCCGATCACTTTGCTATTGTCCAGGAGCAACGTCGGGGCCTGGTCGTTGGCTTCAGAGCCGTAGTATTCATGGGACAAGCGCACGCCGCTCTCGGCGCCTTCTATCACGCTGTTGTACGCCTGCGCCTGGCCGCCGATCATCAGCAGACCATCAGCCGTAGCGCCGCTCAGGCTCGAGTCTTTGAGCGACAGGCTGCTATAGGCGCTGAGCGTTGCACCGAATCGGCCACCGGTGATTTCGCTGCTCTGGACCTGGACCTCAGAACCGGTTGCCGAGCCATCCATTAATCGACCAATCGTCAGGCCGCTGCCTTGGGCGCTATCGATACGAGCGTTAGCGATGCGGGCGGTACCACTCACCAGGGCAACAGCATTGTTCGAGCCCCCGGCAGTGACCGTGCCACCGTCGATGTTCAACTGGCCCTTGCGCACTTGAATGTGCTCGGTACGGGAACCCTGGACATTCAGGCTGGCATTTTCCATTACGCGATAGTTGTAGGACGGCGTCCCCGAGGTAGCCGTAAAAGTCTGGTTGCTTTCGACAACCTTGGTGATAGCCAGGGCCTGAGCCGATACCATCACCAAGGGGGCGACAAAGGCTGCCTGCAAGGCGCAAGAAAGCGCCGAGGGTTTGAAGATGCTTGGCTTGGTCATGAAAATCTACTCCGCAGCATTGATACTATTCAGTTCCGGATTAAACAGAGCCAACTAGTTCAAGCCCCGTTTGTTCGGAGCGCAGAATAGAAACTTCTGACAGAATCTTATGTAGGAATATTCCTCATAAGAAGTAGGCGCAATCAACAGGCAGTGTCGCGCCCATATAGAAAAAATGAAGCCGAGCATTGCTCGGCTTCATTCGTTATCAAACACTCAGCTTATGGCCTTCCTGGGCAAAGCCCGGTCCCCTGTTCGCCAAAGTAGTAGTAAGACTTCACTGGAGAACGGCCAATTGCCTGGCCACCACGTTCCTGAATCCAATACAGCTCGACAAAACCGCTGCGCAGCGGCTCCATGCAGGGATCCCACGGGATCATGAGATTTACCCCAGTGTCAACTTCGTTTTGATTGAGTACTTCCCGTGGAAAAGATGAACGCGTCGCTTCGACAGGCACCGAACTGGTAAAACCTTCCAGGCCCAGCCAGTGCAAAGTAACGGTGTCGCCCACTTGAAGACTCTGAGCATCAAGAACCCTGGCATTAACGCCTCGCCATGGAGAATCGGAGCAACTGATACCCACTTGGTTACCAAGCAAATTCAACTCGGGCTCGTTGACCTCTGCCAATGGAATGGCACTGACATCCACCAATTGACTGCCCGACGCCTGGAAGTTGGTAGTGGTCGCATTGGCAAAGATCTTATAGAACAGCGGGATGTCCGTTCCATTGCCGACCGTGACAATATCGTCCCAGCTGATTTGCAACGGGATCGAGTCACCGGGATTGTCTGTGCCCTGCACTGTATATTCGGCCACCAACAGATTTTCTGCGCCATAGTAAAGCCGAATAACTTCACCCACTTGTGCAGGATCATAAAGGGCAAAACTGACGTCGGCAGGCTGGTCTGCATCCTCTGGACGCAGAAGATTCAGTTCACCCGTCGACGAGGTCAGGAGTGGAACATCCAGCTCCGGATTGACCGGATCGGGCTCGCCCGGATTAGGCGGCCCAATCAACTCCAGGTCAACTTCCACGTCCAGGACAGGAGAAGGGTAGGTTTTGCTGCGGATGACTTCATAGCGCACTTTGGCCGTATGCTCGGTCCCCTCGACCCCGTTGGAAATAGTCGCCCACGATGCAGTAAACGGCAAAGGCCAGTTAGGCGTTGGTGGCAGGATGGCTCGATTCACATAAATATCATTCCAGTACACACGTACTTCATCGCCCGCCAGGGCATTGGTATATTCATCCACCTCGATCAGCACGCCTTCACGTGCCTCGACAATATCAATGGGCGCTGCATCCACCCTGGGTGGTAGCAGGTCGATTGGCGTTGGCTCGAGGATTACGAATACTTGCTGACGGTGTGCCAGCTTGCTCGGATTGCCGGCCCGGTCTTCCAGTATATAGGTCACCTGCTTGGTACCCGGCCCAGCAAGGAGCAACTCTTCTGTTGTCAGCACTACATTGATGGGCCTTTCACTGACCAGCCCGCCCTTATTGGGTTGGGACTGCTCATCGCCAAAGAGGATTGCCCAATAGTCACCCACTTGCGGGTCAAGGTAGTCTGGAATCTGCAACACTAACTGATTGTCGTGCGCTTCCAGATACTCAGGCGTCACCGTGGCCTCCGGCAGATCCGCCGGAAGAATGATTGCCGCTGGAAAAGCACCCTGATTCGGATCTAGCCTGTCTACTGTTACCGTAAGATTTTGCGAAACCCCATCATTGGGATTTATGGAGTTGACTACATCAAAGTAGACGATTTTCTCACCGTGAGACTCAAGCACCGGGTCCTGTAGCGTCACGGGAATGGGAAACGAGACCACATGGGGCACCGGCAACTCAAAACTGTGAACGGGCCTTTCGTTAATGTAAACGGTCACCGTATCGATCGTGCTGGGTGGCCCGACTGTAGTGAAAGCCGGAATTTCCACCTTGAGCCCTTCGGGGATTTTCGGTGTACGCAGCAAATTAATCTGTCCCCCTTCAATATTTTGCTCTGTGTTAGTGGGAACAGGCGGATTGAACAAATTCCGAAAACGTCTAGGCTGCGGCGCTCGCGTCTTGGCTGTTGCGACCAGCACGCCGGTTGTCTTTTCAAACTTGGTCATCTTGGTATCTCCTGAAATATAAATAGATTTGGAACACCATCAGCACCACACCGTCGGCCCAGCCGCCACCCTGCCGTTCAACAGCCAAGTGGTAACAAAGCCAAACATTGTTCAAAGCAGAACGTCACCCTAAGTACGGGTGCTCAGCACTTCACCGTGCTGAGCAAAACCTCATGCACGACACTGTTCAAGTTTCCGGATCACAGTACAAACCCGTGCTCAGATCGAGGACCGAGAGTCGCGCGCGCGCTAATCCAGAGTTGCCCGCACCGCTTCCGTCAGCCTTATCAAGTCGGTAACGGACATTCCCGCCGCCACGCCCGTCCTCCCGTGCTGCCAACTTGATCAACGGGTCGTAGGGCAGCACGGTAAAGATGTAACCCTGCTCGGACTCAAGATCCTCACGGGTCAGCACATGTTCGAAACTTGCCTGGGTCCCGGGAATAGGGTTATTACCTATCTGGCCGTAGTCGCCTTCCCAGTGCAGGGTAATTTTGTCATCTACCTGAAATTGCGAGTCTTTGGGGATTTCTACCCGCACGCCCAGCCACGGCTGGTTGCTGCAATTGATCCACTGGTTTCGATCGGCGTCTGGGAAAGTGGCCGGCGCCAGGCCTTCGATAACACGCACCTCGACACGCACGGGTGTTACGGGCGACCTTTGCCGGTTAACCCCGTTGAAGGTGGTGTACTGCATGGGGAGTGCCGGTGAATTGCCGACCCCATGGATAATCGTCCAAGGAACGCTCAGCACAATCAATTGCCCGCCGACATCCTCAGCCTTAACCTCGTAGCGATCTACCGCCTGCGGATGGCTCCCCCAGAACAATTCCAGCACCTGACCGGCTTGCGGGTTGTCGTACAGACGGATCTCGACGCGCGCGTCCTGCCCGGCATCGGCGCCTGTCAGTACATCGTCGGCGGTCATGCCCTTGACTACAGCCGGTAGCAACAAGGGGTTGACCGGATCCGGACCGGGAGGCGGACCGGCCACCGTCAGGTCGACGTCTACCCATAAGGTCGCGGAAGTGAGCAAAGCCCCGCCGCGTCGCCAGGTGTAGTGCACCCGATCAACAAAAGGTGCAGCAAAGCCTCCTGCCGCGAGGATTGCCCAACTGACCGGGGCCCTCAAAGGCCATTGCTGATTGTCTGACAGGGTTATCAAGCGAAGCGGCAGCCCACGCCAGTAGGCCTGAACCTGATCGCCTGCCTGTGCGTCGGTGATGGCGTCAATATGAACTTCGACGCCTGTCTGGGCGTCTTCCAGGTCGATCAGCCCATCAGCATCGAACCTGGGCACCCGAGGATCAGGCAAGGCTCCCGGCAACTCATCCAGCACCACCTCAAGCCGCTGGACCTCGGACTTTGGCCCGCGGTTACCGGTTCGATCTTCCAGGCGATAGTAGGCTTCATGTGGGCCTGAACCGCTCTCACGGACCAGCATCGCATCGTATTGCACAATGATCGGAGCGTTGACATCGGTAATGCGCAACTCACCAGCGTAGGGCAGTTCGAGGGATTGCTCATCCGTTTCAATGGCGGGCAACTTTTCCCAGTAATACATCAGCAGGTCGCCCACCCTGATATCTGGCCAAGGCTCGACCCGGGCATCGACTGAGTCGTGCCGGCTGAGGTAATCCTCGGTGACGCCGCTGATCAGGACTTCCTGATCAAATTGCAGGGGCCTACCTTCCTCGTCGCCATTTGGCGCCTGCTTGTCGATAAACAAGTGCGTTGCGTGCGAAAGGGACGGGTTCACCGTTACCGTAACGCGGTATTCGACCCGCGCAGAGCCCGGTGCCGCCATGTAGTCCGACGGCATCGTGCAGACCACTGGAATAACATCAGCCGGGATGACCGGTTGCGGGAAGGTGAATGTTTCAACCACATCCCCTCGCCAGAGAAACTCGACCTTGGTGTCAAAGTCCGGAGGCGCAGTATCGTAGTCCGCCCAGATCTCCTCGATCCTGATCTCCAGTGGACGTAACTGGTCTTCCTTGCGCACCAAATGCCCCAGTACGTCATCGTCCGTCAGTTCCATGGCGGCCGGAACGACCGGTGCGGCGTAACGCTCCCGGGGTTTTACCGGATCATCAGCAGTACCAGAATCATCCGAGCCCATGGCGACAGTTCCTTCCAGCGAAGAGGACCGTGGCAGCCAGCCTGTAGCTGACTGCCGTGGAAAACCTGGAAGTATTAGATGCCTATTTCAAATCGGCCGAAACTGACAAAAATGCTAGGTACCCAGCCTCAAACCGGCGGCAAACGCCAGTCGATCGGGCTCAACCCGCGCTGCTCGAGGAAGCGGTTGGCCTGGCTGAAATGCCCGCAACCGAGAAAGCCCCGGTAAGCCGACAGCGGCGATGGATGCACCGACTTGAGCACCAGGTGCTTGGTGGCATCGATCAACTTCTGCTTGCTCTGGGCATGGGCGCCCCAGAGCAGGAACACGCTGTTGGGCTGGTGTTCGCTGACCACTTCGATGATGCGGTCGGTGAAGAACTGCCAGCCCCGGTTGGCGTGGGACGCGGCATTGGCCCGCTCGACGGTCATGGTGGTGTTGAGCAGCAACACGCCCTGCTCGGCCCAGGACTGCAGGCAGCCGTGCTTGGGGATCTCGATGTTCAGGTCACGCTGCAACTCTTTGTAGATGTTCACCAGCGACGGCGGCGGCGCCACCCCCGGTTGCACCGAGAAGCACAGGCCATGGGCCTGGCCCGGGCCGTGGTACGGGTCCTGGCCGAGGATCACCACCTTGACCTGGTCCAGCGGGGTGGAGTTGAGGGCGTTGAAAATCAGCGGGCCCGGCGGGTAGATCTCTTTGCCGGCGGCGTGTTCCTCACGCAGGAATTCGCGCAGCTGGTGCATATAGGGCTGGTCGAACTCGGCGCGCAGGGCCTCTTTCCAGCTCGGTTCAAGTTTGATGCGGTCGTCGTCAGTCATGGTCGGGTCCGTAAAACAATGGCGCGACACTAGGAAAGCTGCCTGCGCTTGTCAATCGATCCGACCGGCGACCGCCGAAATCGCCAGCAGCGGCCATACTTGTGCGGATCACTCGAGAGGTCGCCCATGGCTGCAGTACAGTGCGAAGAACTCACCGGCGTCGACGGCGCGCGCATCGGTGTCGCCACACTCAATGCGCCACAAACCCTCAATGCCTTGTCGCTGCCGATGATCGAGGTGCTCGACGAACAGCTCAAGGCCTGGGCCGATGACCCGGACATCGTCTGCGTGCTGCTGCGCGGCGAAGGCGCCAAGGCTTTTTGCGCCGGTGGCGAGGTGCGCAGCCTGGCCCAGGCCTGCCGTGACCATCCCGGCCGGGTACCGCCCCTGGCGGCGCAGTTCTTTGCCGCCGAGTACCGCTTCGACTACCGCCTGCATACCTACCCCAAACCGCTGATCTGCTGGGGCCATGGCCATGTGCTGGGCGGCGGCATGGGCCTGTTGCAGGGCGCCAATGTGCGCGTGGTAACCCCAAGCAGCCGCCTGGCCATGCCGGAAATCAGCATCGGCCTGTACCCGGATGTCGGCGGCAGCTGGTTTTTGTCGCGACTGCCCGGCAAGCTGGGCTTGTTCCTCGGCCTGACCGGCGCGCCGATCAATGCCACCGATGCCCTCGACCTGGGCCTGGCGGACCGTCTGCTCGGTGAAAGCCAGCAGGAAGAACTGCTCGATGACCTGCTGCAGTTGAACTGGCAGGAGCAAACCGCCCTGCAGCTCAACAGCCTGCTCAAGGCCCAGCAGCATGGCGCCCAGGCTGAACGCCCCGAAGCCCAGTGGCTGCCCAGGCGCCAACAGATCGACGCCCTGCTCGATGTCGCCGACCCGGTGTGCGCCTGGCGCGCCATCGCCCAGTTGCGCAACCACACCGATCCACTGCTGGCCAAGGCCGCACAAACCATGCTCGAAGGCAGCCCGCTGACCGCTCATCTGGTCTGGCAGCAGATCCAGCGCGCCCGCCATCTGTCACTGGCGCAGGTGTTCCAGATGGAATACACCATGAGCCTCAATTGTTGCCAGCATCCGGAGTTCAGCGAAGGGGTACGCGCACGGCTGATCGACAAGGACCAGAAACCGCGTTGGCACTGGGCGGACATTGCCCAGGTGCCAACGGCGGTGGTCCAGGCGCATTTCAGCAAGGCTTGGGAAGGTCGTCACCCCTTGGCGGACCTCGCCTGAATGGCGCCTCAGCGGCGCCAGTTGCGATCCGGCCAGCCGTCACGGTTGCGATCGTGACGTGACGAGCCCTGACGATAGCGGTCATGGCCGCGGCCCGGGTAAGGCTTGTAGTAGTTATGCGGCGTTTCACGGTAGTAGCCGTGGGGCGCCGGACGATAGTAGTGCGGTGGCGGCGCGTAATAACGCGGGGGTGGCGCCACGTAGTAGCGCGGTTGCGGCGCTACGTAATAGCCGCGGCTGTAGGGGTAGGACGGTCGATAGTAACCCGGATAACCGTAGCGGTCGGCGGTGTAGATTTCAGTGCGGTAGTAACCGTTACCTCCGTAGGGGACACAAGCGGTTGTCAGCAAACCCAGCACTACAATCAGCAAAAGTCGGCGATACATGGCGGCCTCCTGGACCGCGAAACTGCCCATCCCAGCGGCGCTGGTCGGCGTCGATCGGCAAGCGTTCATCGACATTGAATAAGACTGCCAAAACCAGGTCCGGTGCCATTGCTGCAATAAATTGAAACAAGGCCGATACCCTTAAAAATCGTAAAGTTATTTTTCCGCCAGACCACTAGAATGAAGGCCAATGGCCCACAGACCGGGAATGTCATGCCGCCTCGTTCCGCCCTGTTTTCGCAGCGCTCGCTGATCCTGACATTACTGCTGTTGCTCGCCTGCGGCTTCCTGTCGACCTCCTTGCTCAGCTACTTCGCCTCACGCAGCTCGATCCGCGACAGCATCATCAACACCGAGCTGCCGCTGACCTCCGATACGGTCTATTCGGAAATCCAGAAGGACCTCGTGCGGCCGATCCTGATCTCGTCGATGATGGCCCACGACACCTTCCTGCGCGACTGGGCCCTGGGCGGCGAGCGCGACACCGCCCAGGTCACCCGCTACCTGGGCGAAATCATGCGCCAGTACCAGGCCTACACGGCGTTCTTCGTCTCCAGCAACACGGGTGTCTACTACCAGGCCAAAGGCGTACTGAAGAAGATCGACCCACAAGAACCGCGGGATGCCTGGTACCAGCGGGTGCTGAAAATGAACACGCCCTACGAGATCAACGTCGACCTCGACATGGCCAATCAGGACCGCCTCACGGTATTCATCAACTACCGGGTGTTCGATTACGACGGCAAGTTCATCGGCGTTGCCGGTATCGGCCTGACCGTCGAAGCGGTGATCCGCCTGATCGATGACTATCAGCAGCGCTACCAGCGCCAGGTGTTCTTCGTCGACCAGCAGGGGCTCATCGTGCTGACCGGCTCGAACGGCGGGCCCCACGGTGCCAGGACCGGGCAGTCGCTGGTCGAACTGGACGGGTTCGGGCAAATGCCCCAACCGGTCAGCGGCAGCCACGAGTACCGCAGCAGCGACGGCCACAGCCATTTCCTCAACGTGCGCCTGGTGCCGGAGCTGAACTGGTACCTGTTCGTCGACAAGCGCGAAGACGGCGCCATGGACGCCATTCGCCAGTCGCTGTACCTGAACCTGGCAATCTGCGCGATGATCACCCTGGTGGTGCTGTCGCTGCTCAATGCCATGGTCAAGCGCCATCAGGACAACATCGAGGCCCTGGCCACCCTCGACAGCCTCACCGGCCTGCCCAACCGCCGCGGTTTCGACCTGCTGGCCGCGCAAGCCCTGCAAGAAGCCCAGCGCGAACCCAAACCGCTGATCGCCCTGCTGATCGACCTCGACCACTTCAAGGCGCTCAACGACACTCACGGCCACCTGGCCGGCGACGAAGTGCTGCGCCAGTTCGCCCAGGTGCTGGAAGAGTGCCTGCGTCATGCTGATATCATCTGCCGCTGGGGTGGTGAGGAATTCATCGTGCTGCTCAAGGACACCGACAGCCACAGTGCACTGGCGGTGGCCGAGAAGATTCGCAGCAAGACCGAAGCACTGGCTTTTACCTATGCTGAGCAACCGATCCACCTGACCGCCAGCATCGGCTTGAGCAACCTGCAGGCCGACGACACCCTGCACAGCCTGATTGCCCGTGCCGATCACGCCCTTTACCGGGCCAAACAGAGTGGACGCAACCGCGTTTGCGCCGAGATGCCCCGATCCGACCATGAACAGCCTCGATCATGAATGACAGCCGCCTTTGCCCCGCCTGTGGCGCCAGCAACCGTTGCAGCCTGGCCGACCCGCGCACGGCCGCCCAGGCCTGCTGGTGCTATGGCGTGAGCATCGACCCCAAGGTCCTGGAGGCCCTGCCGCCCGAACTGCGCGACAAGGCCTGCCTGTGCCCGCGCTGCGCCGAGGTCGAGGCGCAATTGCAGGCAGCCAAGGCCTCGCCCGAAGGTTAAACTGTCGCGCCCTGCGCCTGGCTTTGTATGCGTCTCGATCGATTCCTCAGCAACCTGCCCTGCTTCAGCCGTCAGCAAGTCCGCCTGCTGCTGGTCGAGCGGCGCGTACGCGTGGATGGCCAGTGCGTCAGCGATCCGCGCGTCGAGGTGCGCGAGTTCAGCCGCATCGAAGTCGACGAGCAACTGCTGCAGGCCGGGCGCCCGCTGCGCTACCTGATGCTGCACAAGCCCCAGGGTTGCGTCAGTGCCACCCAGGACCCGCAGCACCCCACCGTGATCGAGCTGATCGACCAGCCCGATACCCAGGACCTGCATATCGCCGGGCGCCTGGACTTCAACACCACCGGGCTGATGTTGCTGACCAACGACGGCCTGTGGTCGCGGCGCCTGACCCAGCCGCAGACCAAACTGCCCAAGGTCTACTACGTCGAGACCGAGCAGGAGATCGACGAGCATTACATCGACAAGTTCCGCCAGGGCTTCTACTTCGCCTTCGAAGACCTCACCACCCAGCCCGCCGAACTGACCCTGCTGGGCCCGCGCAGCGCACGCCTGAGCATCGTTGAAGGGCGCTATCACCAGGTCAAGCGCATGTTCGGCCACTTCGACAACAAGGTCCTGCGCCTGCACCGCGAACGCATGGGCCCATTGCAGCTGGACCCGAACCTGCAACCGGGCCAGTACCGGGCGCTCTATCCGGAAGAAATCCAGGCGATCTGAGCCTGCGACCGCCTGGCGGAAAAATTTCACCAATTGCCCGAAAGGCACTTGCGGGTTGCCCAGGTGCCTGCTTGAATCCAATCGTCAGTCTGCATGTGACTCACCGGTCACAGTCGTAGTCCAAGACACCTTTTTGCTGGCGACCCGTGCCTCGAAGCATCGGCGTCCGGCAGATTGCCCTCCTAGAACAATACCGGTCGACCAGCGTGCCAACGGATCGACCAGGGCCCTCAGCTACTTCAAGGCGTATGCCTACCTGTCATAAAGAACGCGCATCCTTGCATGTGCGAACACCCTTTTTGCGCCAGGAGTCGACGACATGAGGCCAGAAATCGCTGTGCTTGATATACAAGGTCAGTATCGGGTTTACACGGAGTTCTATCGCGCAGACGCCGCTGAGAAGACGATCATCCTGATCAATGGCTCGCTGGCCACTACGGCCTCCTTTGCCCAGACGGTGCGCAACCTGCACCCGCAATTCAACGTGGTGCTCTATGACCAGCCCTACGCCGGCAAGTCCAAGCCACACAACCGCAACGAACATCTGCTGACCAAGGAAACCGAAGGGCAGATCCTCCTGGAGCTGATCGACCATTTTGGCGCCGATCACGTCATGTCCTTCTCCTGGGGCGGCGCCTGCACCCTGCTGGCCCTGGCGCACAAGCCACGGCGCATCGAAAAGGCCGTGGTCAGTTCGTTCTCGCCGGTGATCAACGAACCGATGCGCGACTACCTCGAACGCGGTTGCCAGTACCTGAGCGCCTGCGATCGCTACCGGGTCGGCAACCTGGTCAATGACACTATCGGCAAGCACCTGCCGTCGCTGTTCAAGCGCTTCAACTACCGGCACGTCAGCAGCCTGGACAACCACGAATACGCGCAGATGCACTTTCACATCAACCAGGTGCTCGACCACGACCTGGGCAACGCTCTGCGGGCGGCGCGGGTGATCGACATTCCGGTGCTGTTCATGAATGGCGAGTGGGACGAATACACCACCACCGAGGATGCCCGCCAGTTCGGTCAGCATGTGCGCAACAGCCACTTTCGCGAGATCCGCGCCACCGGCCATTTCCTCGACATGGAACACAAGGCCGCCTGCCGCGACACCCGTGAAGTGCTGCTGGGTTTCCTCAAGCCTGCGCTGAAAGAATCGCGTCCCCGTTACAGCTACACCCAGGAGCACCATGCACTGGCTATCTGAGCGACACGGTGACCGCTAGCGCAGCCTCCTGCATCAACGGCCCCAAAGGCCAGAAAGAAGATGCACGACCTTGCACTAGCGGCCACCGGCCGATGGCTCTGCAGCAACAAAGAGCTTCAAATCGCGGCGAAGTTCTGGTACAAAGTCAGCCCTGAAAGCGGGTGTCGTATAATGGCATTACTCCAGCTTCCCAAGCTGATAACGAGGGTTCGATTCCCTTCACCCGCTCCAGTTTCTTTCAGGTTTCAGCGCAGCTGAGGCCTTGGCCACCGCCCTGGTGGCTGTTTCGCTAAATCCCCTTCGCCTCAACTGCTGCCAGCACCAGTATTCCCTGGGCCAGCTCGCGGTCCGTTGCGCCTGCTCCACGCCCCTCGCTGCGCAACCAATTCAGCGCCGATTGCAGATAGACACCCCGGTAAGCCCCGTCACTGGCAATGAACGCCGCAGCATCGTCACGGGCTTGTGCAAGCACCCGCTTGCCATCGCTGCCGGAAGTCCCCTCGGAGGCCATGGTGGGCCCGAAGGTGGTTGCCCCGGTGAGCATGAAGGGCACGTACACCGTGGCCCCCAGGGTCAGCATGCCATCGACATTGCCAGTGCCATCGCCAAAGATGTCGCCCATGCCCTGGGCGGTGCAGCACCAGGCCAGGCTCAGCAGGATTGCGGGCTTTTTCCAGCTATTGATCGTGCGTTCCATCGGCTTCCATTCAATGTCCCTGTAATCGGCCGGCATTCTCCACGGCTTGAACCAGACTTAACAGCGGTGTTTTTGATTTGACGCCCTGCCCAGGCACTACGCACTGCGCTTTAATAGCCCACCGCGAAACACTCGAAAGGATCCGTGCATGTTTCTCTCCCGCTGGCTGCCAGGCCTGGCCAATCTGTTGCAATACCGCCGCGAATGGTTTCGCCATGACCTGCAGGCCGGTTTGTCGGTGGCGGCGATCCAGATTCCTATCGCCATTGCCTATGCGCAGATCGTCGGGCTGCCGCCGCAGTACGGCTTGTATGCGTGCATCCTGCCGATGATGGTCTATGCCCTGATCGGCAGTTCGCGGCAGTTGATGGTCGGCCCGGATGCCGCCACCTGCGCCATGGTCGCCGGGGCCATTGCACCGTTGGCCATGGGCGACCCGGCGCGGCTGGCGCAGTTGTCGGTGATTGTCACCATCCTGGTCGGTTTGATGCTGATCGGTGCCGGGCTGGCGCGGGCCGGGTTTATTGCCAGTTTTTTCTCGCGGCCCATTCTCATCGGCTACCTCAACGGTATTGGCCTGAGCCTGCTGGCCGGGCAACTGGGCAAGGTGGTGGGATTCCAGATCGAAGGCAACGGCTTCATCCTCAGCCTGATCAACCTGCTGCAGCGCCTGGAGGAAATCCACTGGCTGACCCTGGTGATCGGCGTCGCCGGGCTGGGTTTGCTGATCTGGCTGCCGCGCCGCTACCCGCGCCTGCCGGCGGCGCTGGTGACCGTGGCAGTGGCAACCCTGGTGGTCGGGCTGTTTGGCCTCGACCGCTTCGGCGTGGCGATTCTCGGCCCGGTGCCGGCCGGCATGCCGGAACTGGCCTGGCCGCAAACCAATCTGGAAGAGATGAAAAGCCTGCTGCGCGATGCCCTGGGTATCGCCACCGTGAGCTTTTGCAGCGCCATGCTCACTGCCCGCAGCTTTGCTGCCCGCCATGGATATGCGATCAACGCCAACCATGAATTCCTGGCGCTCGGGGTAACCAACATTGCCGCCGGGGTTTCCCAGGGCTTTGCCATCAGCGGCGCCGACTCACGCACCGCGGTCAACGACATGGTCGGTGGTAAAAGCCAGCTGGTGGGGATTATCGCCGCCCTGGTCATCGCCCTGATCCTGCTCGCCTTCACCACGCCCATGGCCTGGATTCCCCAGGCCGCCCTCGGCGCGGTGCTGCTGATGGCCGGCTGGGGCCTGATCGATGTGCAGTCGCTGAAGAAAATCTACAGCCTCAGCCGCTTCGAGTTCTGGTTGTGCGTGCTGACCACCGTCGGCGTGCTCGGGGTCGGCGTGCTGCCGGGCATCATCATCGCCGTGACCCTGGCGATCCTGCGCCTGCTCTACAGCATCTATCAGCCCACCGATGCAGTGCTCGGCTGGGTACCGGGCATCGAAGGCCAGGTCGACATCCGCCGCCACCAGGATGCGCGCACGGTGCAGGGGCTGGTGGTGTATCGCTTTGACGATGCGATCCTGTTCTTCAATGCCGACTACTTCAAGATGCGTTTGCTTGAGGCGGTGCAGCGCGAAGAGCAGCCGCGCGCGGTGCTGTTCGATGCCGAGGCGGTCAGCTCGATCGATGTCAGCGGCATCGCTGCCCTGCGCGAGGTGCGCGATACCTTGAAAGCCCGCGGCATCTACTTCGGCATCGCCCGGGCGCGCGGGCGCTTCTTGCGCATGCTGGTGCGCTCGGGGATCGCGCGGGAGATGGAGAACGGCTTGCTGTTTGGCTCGGTGCGCTCGGGGATCAGGGCGTATCGGTTATGGCGTAACCGCAGTCGCAGGGCAACGGTGCCGGGGATGGAAACGGCAT
>NZ_JBGOGX010000054.1:0-27513 GCF_054788455.1 Pseudomonas sp. ZL2
GGCGGAACCGAAGTCGCGGGGCAATGGTGCTGGGGGTGGAAATCGCATCGTGGGGCAAGCCCGCTCCTACAGATGGGTAGGAGCGGGCTTGCCCCGCGATCGAGCCATTACCGGAGCTGACAGGCCTCGGGCGCTTGCGCAGCCTTGCCGATCAAGCTGATCAAGCCACACGGCAGGCTGCCCCGCCACTGCAAATAATCATGCCCGGCCGGGTACTCGACCTGCTCCACTGCATAGCCTTTGGCCAACAGCACATCACGCAGATGGCGGTTGGTGTCGAGGATTTTCGGTCCTTCGAACAGGCCCGACTGCAGGTAGAAGCGCAGCGGCTGCTTAGGCGACTTGACGTATTCGCGGGTGAGCCAGCCCGGCTCCTCGCCCTCATGCCCCCACCAGTAGGAACCGGACATGCTCAACACATTGCCGAACAGTTCCGGGTGCTTCAGGCCCATATAGGCCGAAGCCAGGCCGCCGTAGCTGGAACCGGCGACCACGGTGCGCGCTGCCGACGCCGCCAGGCCTTGCTGGCGCGCCCAGGGCATCAGCTCTTCCGCCATGAAGCGGGCGAACTGCGGGTTGGGCGGCAACTCCTGCTGGCGGCTGAGGTCGCTGGGGTTGGCGATGATCAACGCCGCGGTGGGTGGGATCAGACCCTCGGCGATCAGGTTGTCGAGAATCGTCGGCGTCGGCACCTGGCGGGTATAGGCATGGGCATCGAACAGCACCAGCAAGCCCTGCCCCTTCGCGCCAGCCTGCCACTGCGCCGGCCGGTACAGGTACACATCACGCTCGTTGCCCAGCAGTTTGCTGCTCAGCACCTTGCGCTCCAGGGTGCCACGGGCAATGCCCGGGCGTTCGGCGACCCAGGGCTGCGCGGGCGCTGCAGGCAGTTCCAGGCGCGAGCGCGACAGGAACGGATCACCGCTGCCATCAGCAAAGCGGTTCGGGTTGAGCGGATCGCGCTGGGTGCTGGCGAGGATCATTCGACGATCATCGGACGCCGGGACGTCCGGGGCCATCTGGTAGCTCAGGCGTGCAGACGCAGGCAGCAGATAGCTGCGAAACCACACGTCACTGTCGCCAAGACGTTGCAGCTCATCGTGATTACCCGAGGGCGCGCCGAACACCCGCACGTTGTTCCGCGCACCGCGCCAGAGGAAGGTCACCAGGGACAAGCCAGGCTTGCCCTCCACCGCTTCGACCATCGGCGCGCCCTGTTGCTGACGATCCTTCCAGAAGGTTTCGGTGCTCGCCCCCTGGGCCAGCTGTTGCTGCAACGCCCGCAGGGTCGGGCTCTGCAACGGGGCAGCCGTGCGCTTCTGCGCGCTGGCTGAAATCACCGGCTTCAGGCTTAACGCGTAGGTGGCTTGCGGCCGGGTGGCCAGCGCCTCGGCACGCAGGCCGTAGGCGCCATCGCGATCGGCGATGAAGATGAACTCGCGCGGCTGGTCCCGGCCATCGATCAGCAGCCGCACAGGTTGGCCCTGGGCATCGAGCAAACGCAGGCTGACATCGCCCTGCAGCCGCCCCTGGACCAGATCGCCGGTCTTGAGCTGCACGGTCCAGATTGGTTGTTGCGCCTGGGCAAAGCTGGCGCTGACAGTTTGCCCCGGGTGCAGGATATTGTCGGTTTCCGCCATCGCGTTGCCACTCACGCACAGAGCCAGCGCCAGGGCGTAGCTCCATTGATTGAACGTCTGCATGTTCACCTCAGAAGTCGATACTGGCGGAGAGTTTCAGCGTGCGTGGCTCGCTGACCGTGGCATAACCGTCGTTGAACACCCCGGCCCAGTAGGCGCGGTTCTCGACGTTCTCCAGGCTGGCGCGCAGTACCACGTCCTTGCTGAGGATGCGCGTGCTGTAGCGGCCGCCGAGGTCGTAGCGGGTCCACTGCGGGATTTTCAGGTCGTTGGCGCTATCGAGGTACTGCGAGCTGCTGTGGATGCCCAGCGCGGTCAGGGTCAGGCCCTCGACCCAGGGGGTGTCCCACTCGGCGCCGAGGTTGGCCGACCAGGCCGGCACACCACGGGCGGTGTTGCCATCGAAAGTGCCGCCAGCGGTGCGGGTCAGTTCGGCACGGGTGTAAGTGACACCGCCGAGCAGACGCACGCTCGGGGTCAGCGAGCCGAACAGGTTCCATTCGACGCCACGGTTACGCTGCTCGCCATCGTCGGTGTAGCGATTGCTGGCGCGGTCGAGGAGCATGCTCGGCTTCTCGATCTGGAACACGCTGAGGGTGTGGGTGAAGTCGCCCAGGTCCCACTTGACCCCGGCTTCCATCTGCTTGGCCTTGTACGGGGCGAACTGCTCGCCGTAGTTGGCGGCGGCCAAGTCTGTGACCATGCCGCCCTGGGTCAAGCCTTCGATGTAGTTGGCGTACAGCGACACCGGCGCGTCCCAGGGCTTGAGCACCAGGCCCAGGGCCGGGGTCAGGGCGCGCTCGTCGTAGGCCGGCTTGCTCATCTTCTGCCGCACCCGTTGCGAGCGCACGCCGAGGGTCAGCAGCACTCTGTCGTCGATAAAGCCCAGGGTATCGGCGACGGCGAAGCTGGACAGGGTGTTGTCGCCAGTCTTGTCGCTGGAACCGATGTCGCCGGCAATGATCGGCTTGCCCGGATGGTAGATGTTGGTCAGGTACTTCTTGCTGGTCACGGTGGCGGCGCGGCCGATGTCCTGGTGCAGCAGGGTGGTGCTCAATACCACCTGGTGGTTGACCGGGCCGGTGACGAAGTTGCCGCGCACCCCGGCCTCGGTGGACAGGCTATGGGTGTAGCCGGCCTGGTTGTAGGTCTCGCCGCTGGCATCGCCGTTGGCGCCGGTGACGATCACCCGGGTGCCATTGAGAAAACCCTTGTAGCGGGTGCGCGCGCTGCCGACGCTGGCGTAGGCGCTCCAGTCATCGTTGAGGTCGTATTCGCCGCGCAGCACCACGGCCTTGCTGATCTGCTTGGCCGAGATGCCGTCGAGGATGTTGGTATCCGGTTTCGGCGCCTTGGTGACGTAGCCCAGTTTGCTGAAGCCGGCCATCATCGGGCTGCCGTCCTCAAGTTTTTCGTGGCTCTCGTAGGCATCCAGTTCGAGCTTCCAGCCATCGCCACGGTAGTCCATGCCCAGCGATGCCAGGGTGCGGTCCTTGGACTGCTGGTCGACACCGGTTTCGCCGCTGCCATAGACACCGTTGAAGCGAATGCCGAAGCGCTGCTCGTCACCCAGGCGACGGCTCAGATCGATGTGTTCAGCAACATAACCGTCAGACACGTAGCTGCTGGTCAAACGGGTCAGCGGCGCTTCGCCGGCGCGCTTGGGCACCAGGTTGATCACCCCGCCGACACCGCCGTTGGGCGCCATGCCGTTGAGCAAGGCACCGGGCCCCTTGAGCACTTCAACCCGCTCAAGGAACTCGGTCGGCACGTGGCCATCCGGGGCCAGGCCGTACAGACCATTTAGCGCAAGCTCGGTGGAGTCGAGGGAGTAGCCACGGATCATGAAGTTTTCGTAGGCGTGGCCTTCGCCCGTGCTGAAGCGGATCGACGGATCGTTGCGCAGCACCGCGCCAACCGTGCCGCTTTGCTGGTTTTCCATGTGCTGGGCGGTGTAGGACGTGACGTTGAAGGGCGTCTCCATCACATCGCGATTACCCAGCATGCCCAGCCGTGCGCCGCGAGCAACCTGGCCACCGCTGTAGGCCTCGGGTACGCCGCTGGGGTTGCTGTTGGCGTTGATGTTCAGCTCGCCCAGGGTCAGGGCGCCGTCGCTGTTCAGGCTGCGCAGGATGATCACCCCGTTCTCTTCGCTGGCCACCAGGCCGCTGTTGGCCAGCAAGCGCTGCAAGGCCTGCTGCAAGGTGAACCGGCCCTGCAATGCCGGGGCGCTGCGGCCGGCCAGCAACTGGCTGTCGGCGGCGATGGCGACCCCGGCTTCACGGGCCAGGGCATGCACCGCGGCTTCCAGGGACTGGCCCGGCAGGTTCAGGCTCAAGGCCTGAGCATCGGCGGCCAGGGCGGCGGCGTTGACCGCGCTCAACGGCAACAGGCTGGCGCTACCCAGGGCACAGGCCAGCGCCAGCCGACGCAGGGTACCGGGGAAAGCCACAGGGTGTGCCGGGCGGGCATGGGGAAGCGACATGATCTGTCCTTGCAGAGGTGGGTTCAGCGATGAAGACGGGCCACCTCGCCATTACCCCTCAAAACTTTTTCAGCGCCGTTGCAGGGTGCGTTGCTGTCCATGCTGAACCAGGCTCACCGGGAGGATTTTCGGTAGCGTCTGCAGGAGCATTTCCGGTTGGTCGCTAGGGAAGCTGCCGGTCAGGTGCAGTTGGGCGGCATCAGCGGCCAGCGTCACCGGTTGCAGGGCATAGGCGTTGAGCTCGGCGATCACCTCGACCAGCGGCGCATCGGTGAACGACCACCAGCCACGCTGCCAATGCTGCAGACTCGCCGTGGCATGCGGATCAGCCCTGAGCGGCAGCAAACGGCCTTGCGCATCGAGGCTGATGCGCTCACCGGCCTGCAGTACCTGCGAACCTTCACGCAGGCCTCGCACCTCGACCCGTCCACGGGCCACGGCAATCTGAATCTCACCGCCGCGGTCGCTGACACTGAACGCCGTGCCCAGCACCTGAACCTCGCCCAGCCGAGTGCTGATCAGAAACGGCCGCAAGCGCTCGCGCGCCACATCGAAATAGACATTGCCATGCAGCAAGCGCACCTGGCGCACGCCGTTGCTGTACTCGATGCGCAGGCTGGATTCGGCGGCCAGCAGCAACTGGCTGCCATCGGGCAAGATCTCGCGGCGTGGCGGTTCGGCATGCACGGTTTGCAGCAGGCGATCGAACTGCGGCGTACGCCGCCACAGCCAGCCCAGCCAACTGGCCCCCGCCACCGCCACCAGCAAGCCACCGCCCTGGCGCAGCAGACGCCGACGGCTGATATTGAGCGGTTCCGGGGCCACTGCCGTACGCAGTTGCGGGGTCAGTCGATGCACCAGTTGCCAGCGTTGTTCAGCCTCTTGCCAGGCCCGTTCGTGCTCGCTGCTTTTGCCGCGCCAGCGTTCCAGCTGACCGCGCGCCTGCTGCACCCGTTCGGGGTCGTCGCTGTTCAGCGCGGCGAGGTAGGTCAGGGCCTGCTGCACCTTGCGCGTGGAGACCGGCGAAGACTCAGGCATGCCGCGCCGCCAGGCTCAGCTCGGACAAATCGAACACCGCACGGGCGATGTGCAGCTCCACAGCCTTGGCCGACAGTTCAAGCTCGGCACACACCTGGCGATGGGGCTGGCCGTGCAGGCGCACACGAACGAACACCTCGCGGCGCAGGCGCGGCATGCGCTCGATACGCTCGATCAACTGCTGCAACTGCTCGCGGGCGATGATGATCTCTTCAACGCTCGGGCTCAGCACATCAGCCCGGGTCAGCCAGTCTTCCAGCGCCGCCAATTCGTTGCTGCGCCGTCGGTATTGATCGATGCACAGGTTGCGCGCGGCCTGGAACAGCAAGGCCCGGGCGTTGACCACTGGGGCATTCAAGGCGTGGGCATAGGCCTGGGCAAAGCTCGACTGGGCAATGTCGGCCGCATCATCCGGATTGCGCAGGCGTCCACAGAGGTAGCGGCGCAAGTCGCTGTAGTTGGCCAGCAGATCGTCGGCGACCGCCTGCAAGGCCGGGGCAGCCGCGGTCCAGGGCGTAGAGAGCGAAGTCATGAAGGTCCGGCGTGCGAGAAGGACATGAATAGGAATTCATATCATTCTCACATACCTGTGTAGCCTTCTGCCAGCCCTCAGCTGTTGCGCGGCAACAGGCCTGGCAAGGCGTGCGCCAGGGCATTGACGGCAAAGCCGATGAACATCAGCCCGCAAGCGCGGGTGATCCACAGCTCGTAGCGGGTGTAGACAGTGCGCACGTGGCGGGCGCCGACCACGCCGATCAGGATGACGTAGGCCAGCAAGCCGCCGACAAAACTCAGGGCGATCAGCGCCGGCAGCATCGACCAGTCGAGCGCTTCGGCGCGACTCGAAAGCAAGGCAGTGAAAGTCGCCACCGCCACCGGGTAGGCCTTGGGGTTGGTCAGGCCAAACACCACGCCGTGCCAGAACGGCTTGCGCACCGGCCCCTGCTCACCCTCGCCATTGCCCGGACGGCTGCGCAAGGCCCGCATGCCCAGCCAGAACAGGTACAGGCCGCTGATCACACCGAGGATGTCGAACACCGAACTGCCGATTTGCCGGGCACCGACGATCGCCACCAGCGCGGTACTGCACCACAGCACATCGCCGAGCAAGTGCCCGCAAAGAAACCCCGCACCGGCACGGCGCCCGCGGGTGGCACCAATGCCGAGCACCGCCAGCACGCCGGGCCCCGGGGTAATACCGTAGATAAAACCGGAAGCGAGTACGGCGAGCAGCAGCGAAAAGGTCATCGGGGCAGTGTCCTGAAAGTCAGTGCAAGGCGCGAAGTCTACGGCAGCCGCCTGGCCTCAGCCAGTCTCTCAGTAGCCGTGAGCGCGCAGGATCTGTGCCTCGCTGTGGGCGCTTGGCCGGGCGAAATAGCGCAGCAGCTGGCCGCTGCGATTGGTGAAGATACCGTCGACGCCAGCGGCCATCACCTTGCGAAAATCTACCGCCTCATCAACCGTGTACACATGCACCAGCAGGCCTTTGTCGTGGCTGAGCTGATTCATCCAGGGCTGCACCAGGTCGGCGTAACTCTGCGCGCCCCCCTCGGCAAGTGCCGCCGACGGCCCGGTGCCAATGGCGCCTGCAGCCTTGGCGTAATCCAGCCAGCGCTCGAATTCGGCCTTGTCCTTGGGTTGCTGGCGGGCATAGAAGGCTGCCTTGTCGCTCTCGCCCGACTCGGCGAAGGTTTGCTGCGCGGCCGGTTCGATACTGCCTTTGCCGATCCACAACAACAGAATCTTGGGCACCTGGGGCATTTGCTGGTGCAGCAGCGCCAGGCTGTTGCGGTCGAAACTCTGCAGCACCACCCGGCCCGGCTGGTCGAGCCAGCCACGGGCCTGCAGGCCTTTCCCCAGATCAGCTTCGATGCCGGGAAACAGGCCTGGCACCTTGGTTTCGATGTACAAGCCAGGCTGGCGCTGCGGGTTCGCCGCGGCGATGTCCATGACTTCATCGAGGGTCTGGATCTGCAGGCCCTTGAAGCTTGCCCGGGCGCGCTCGGGATAGGCCTTGTTGAACCAGCTGCCGACATCCAGCGATTTCAGTTCGGCCAGGGTGAAGGCGCTGACCGGGCTGCTCTGGCGTTCGGGAAAACGCTCGGCAACATCGCTGGTACGCAACAGGTTGTCGTCATGCACGGCAACCAGTATGCCGTCGCTGGAGCGCTGCAAGTCCAGTTCCAGGTAATCTGCGCCCAACTCACGCGCCAACAGGTAGGCCGGTGCCGTGGACTCCGGCGCATCATAAGAAGCACCGCGGTGGGCAATCACCGCCGGGTAAGCAATCCCCTGGGCCCTGGCCAGCTCAGCGCCCTGCCCGGCCTCGGCAAGCCCCGCCATCGGCAACAGCGCCAGGCAACACACACGTCCAATAGCGTTGAACATTTTCAGCCTTCCTTTGGTTCACAGCGAATCCAGCATAGTCGCCAACGCTGATGACAGACCGGTTGCATGCTAAAGTCGCCGGCGATTGCCTGCCCTGCCACAGAGATGCCCGATGCCTCACGCCAACCTCGACGCCAGCCTCAACCACTGGCCAGACCTGAACGCCAGTCACCCGTGCAGCGGCCTGCTGCTGGGCAATGGCGCCAGCCGGGCGCTGTGGCGGCCGTTCAGCTATTTCTCGCTGTTCGAAGAGGCCCAGCGGGTGCGGCACAAACCCCTGAGCCTGACCGACCAGGCGCTGTTCAAGTCGCTGGGCAGCGAGCTGTTCGAGCCGGTGCTCAGTGCCCTGAACACCACGGTGCGGATCAACGCCGCGCTGGCGATCAGCGCGTCGGCACCGCTGAACCGCTACTACGCGATCAAGGAAGCGCTGATCCACGCCATCCGCAGCGTGCACGTCCCCTGGCGCATGCTGCCGAGCCAGACCTTGCAGCTACTCAACCGCGAGTTGGGCACCTACCAAAGCGTCTATTCCAGCAACTACGACCTGATCTGCCACTGGGCCGCCAGCCAGGCTCCGGAAGGCTTCCAGCAGTTGTTCGATGAAGACGGCGACTTCGATATCCGCCGCACCCGCAGCCCGGGCACGCGCTTGCTGTACCTGCACGGCGGCCTGCACCTGCTCAAGCAGCAGGACGGCAGCACCCGCCAGCGCAGTGCCACCGACAGCCAGCTGCTCGATGGCTTTGCCGTCAACACACCGGGCGACGTGCCGCTGTTCGTCAACGAAAGCAGCAGCGCCGACAAGCTCAAGGCCATCCGCAGTTCCGACTACCTCAGCTGGGCCCTCGGCGAACTGGCCGGCCATCGGGATGGCTTGTGCATTTTCGGCCAACACCTGGATGGCACCGACCGGCATTTGCTGGAGGCAATCAAGCTGGCGCGCCCGGCGCACCTGGCCATCGCCATCCGGCCCTTGAGCGACGCCTCGATCATCAGCCAGAAGCAGCACTATGTGCAGCGCTTTGCCGATATGCCTGACCTGCCACTGTACTTTTTCGACGCTTACAGCCACCCGTTGGGAACGCCTGGGCTGGAGATCCCGGTGCCGGTACCGATCCGCAAGCGGCGTTAATGGGCGACAAAAACAGGCATGGTAAATAACAATAATTCTCGATACCATTCGCAACCTTTCTCTCCGGTCCGTCCTGGAAAGCTTGCATGCCGCGCCCCAAACCCGACCCTTTTGCCCACGAAACCTGTCGCGGGTTCTATGCCGATATCCTGCATTTTCTGCGTAAGCGCATGGACAATGCCAACGATGCGGCAGACATGACCCAGGACGTGTTCACCCAGTGGCTGGGCTATCGCGACCGGGCGCGGGTCGAGCAACCGCGGGCATTCCTGTTCCAGATGGCGCGCAACCTGCTCAGTGACCACTGGCGCCGGCAGAAGGTGCGCCACAGCGTGCTCGACGAAGACGCCCAGGCCAGCGAACAGACACCGGCCGGCACCGCCAGCGACCCGCTGAAGCATGCCCAGCAGCAACAACGCCTGGAACAATTGAAACTTGTCCTCGCTGAACTCTCGCCGCGCCGCCGCGAAGCCCTTATGCTGCACCGCTTCGAAGGTTTGACGCAGGCGCAGATCAGCGCGCGCATGGGCATTTCCGTGAGCATGGTGGAAAAGCACATCGCCGCGGCCCTGCTGCATTGCAAGCAACGCCTGGACAGTGACAACGGCATGGAGCAGCCAGAATGACCCCCACTCCTGAAATCGATAAGCGCAGCATCGATGCCCAGGCGGCCAGCTGGTTTACCCGTAACCGCAACGACAGCTCGCGTGAATCGCGCAAAGCCTTCGCCCAGTGGCTGCAGCACCCCGAGCACGCCCGCGCCTATGCCCAGTTCGAACAACTCTGGGACGACCTGGCCGCGCTCAAGAGCCTGAACAAACCGGTCGTCCTGCCCAGCCGCAAACCGCTGCGCTGGCGCCCGGCACTGGCCGTGGCCGCCGGGCTGGTCTGCGCCGTACTGGCCGCCAACCTCGGCCTGCCGAGCCGCCATCATCAGCAACAGCTGGCCGTACAGAGCGAACACCCACAGCACCTGGCCCTGCCCGATGGCAGCCAGCTGGATGTCAACGCCCGCACCCGCCTGAGCCTGAACTTCGACAACGAGCGCCGGCTGATTCGCCTCGACCAGGGCCAGCTGTACATCGAAGTGGCTGCCGACAAGGAACGCCCGCTGTTCGTCGATGCCGGCAATGCCCGGGTACGGGTGGTCGGCACCGGCTTTGACCTGCGCCGCGGCCAGCAGGAGCTGGTGGTCAGCGTCGCCCACGGTCAGGTGGCCCTGGAAACCCCGGGCGAGAATCGCCCGCCGGTGCTGTTGAGCGCCGGCCAACGCGCCGTCTATGACCTGGCCCGCGGCAGCCTCAACGTGCAGAACCTGAGCGCTCGGGAGGTGGCCGACTGGCGCAGTGGCCATGTGAGTTTTCGCAACCGCGAACTGGCCAGCCTGATCGACGAACTGGCGCTGTACCGCTCGGCACCGGTGCTGCTCGCTGATCCAGCTTTGGGCCGCTACAAGGTCTCCGGCAACCTCGACGTCAACGACCCCGATGCCTTGCTCAATGCCTTGCCGGCGCTGCTGCCGATCAAGGCTGTGAACCTCGCCGACGGCCGAGTGCGGATTGAACGCAAACCGTAAATTGAGAATATTTTTCATTCGCATGTGAGGGTTTTCCGCAGCCCTGCGTCTTCCTCCCGTCTGCGTAATCACTGCAGGCCTTTTCTGGCCTTTGTTGCCGTATTGGGGGGTTTCATCTTGCGTGCGTTTGCTCCTTTCAAGCCGTTGTCTGTTCGTCCTTCACTGCTGGCCGCGTGCCTGGCCCTGAGCCTGCAGGCCCAGGCCGCGCCGCTGCAACTGAACCTGCCGGCGCAGCCGCTGGCGGCGTCGCTGAGCCAGCTGGCGCAGCAGGCCAAGCTGCAGTTGCTGTTTGACGAATCCTTGCTCAACAGCGTCCAGGCCCCAGCCTTGCAAGGTGCTTACGAACCGCTCGAGGCGATCAGCCAGTTGCTGCACAACAGCCGCTTTGCCCTGGTCAAGGTCGGCAATACCTATGTGGTGCGCCTGCGCGAAGACGACGCCACCGCTGACAACAGCATCCAGCTCGGCGCGGTGAGCGTGGTAGGTGACGGTCAGCAGGTCGACCCGAGCACCGTCGGCCGCTCGACCCTGACCCAGGAAGACATCGACCGCTACCAGCCGAGCAACATCCCCAGCGTGCTGGCGACCCTGCCCGGGGTGAACATGGGCGGCTCGGCCAAGCCTGGCGGCCAGACCATCAACATCTGGGGCCTGGGCGACGCCGAAGACGTGCCGATGACCGTCGATGGCGCGACCAAGAGCGGCTTCGAGCGCTACCAGCAAGGCACCATCTTCATCGAGCCGGAACTGATCAAGAACATCGAGGTGGAAAAGGGTCCGCACTCGATCTACACCGGCAACGGCGGCTTCGGCGGCAGCGTCAACATGACCACCAAGGACGCCCCCGACCTGCTCCAGGAGGGGCGCAACAGCGGCGCCATGCTCAAGTACGGCTATGCCAGCAACGACCACCAGCAGGTCTACAGCTCGGCGTTGTTCGGCCGCACCGACGATGGCCGCATGGACGCCCTGGTGTACCTGACCAAGCGCGACGGCGACGACATGAAGCTGGCCGGCACCCTGCCCGACCCGGAAGGCCGTTACCCGATCAACCCCCAGCGCCTGCCCAACAGTGCCCTGGACCTGGACGGCGCGCTGCTCAAGGCCAACCTGCACTTCAACGACGAACACAGCCTCGGGTTCTCCTGGTCGCGCTCGGAAAGTGAACGCTGGGCACCGTTCTCCTCCACCGCCTACCCGACGCCGCCGACCCAGTCGGACATCAACCGGTTCGGCTACAAGGATGCCCTCAAGCGCTTCCTGGCCAACCGCACGACCACCGACACCACCTGGTCGACCACTTACAAGTACCAGCCGGTGAACAATCCGCTGATCGACCTGCAGGTCAAGTACTCCGAGTCCGACACCAAGCAGACCGACGAGCGTGATGCCACGGCGTTCTTCCAGCCGTCCACCGGCGGGCGCAAGATGGACACCGAGTACCAGGACCAGATGCTCGACGTGCGCAACACCAGCCTGTTCGCCACCGGCCCGCTGGAGCACGCCTTCACCAGCGGCTTGCAGATCCGTCACCACGACCGTGACACACAGATGTGGATGCCCGGCAAAAGCTACGAGATTCCCAAATACAACAACGGCCATTACCAGCCGTACTTCATGCCCAGCGGCACCGTCGACAGCCAGGGCTATTTCATCCAGGACGCCATCACCCTCGGCGACGTGACCATCACCCCGTCGCTGCGCTACGACCACGTCGCCAACAAGGGCAAGCCGAACCAGGCGCCGTACTACACCGTTGCCGAAAACGGCCACGACTACAGCGAGAAAACCTACACCGGCTGGTCGCCGCGCCTGTCGCTGTTCTGGAAAGCCACCGCCAACACCGCCTTCTTTGCCGACTACAGCAAGACCTGGCGCGCGCCGGTGCTGGATGAACAGTACGAAGTCCAGGGGATCGGCAGCCGCACCGCCAGCAGCCGCAACCTCGACCCGGAACGCATCACCGCCCTGCGCGCCGGTAACGTTACCGACTTTGCCAACGTCTTCACTGCCGACGACAGCATGCAGATCCGCACCACGCTGTTTCGCAATGAAATCAAGGACGAGATCTTCAAGGCCACCGGCATCGGCTGCGAAGCACAGCTGGCCAAGGGCGAAAGCATCTCCGATGCCTGCGGTAAAGGCTTGATGTCCAATTACCGTAACCTCAAGGGCGTGACCATCAAGGGCTTCGAGGTCGAAAGCTTCTACGACTCGACCTACCTGTTCGGTTCGGTGTCCTACTCGTGGATGACCGGCCGCCATGAAGGTGCCTACACCAACCCCTGGGGGCCGGACGTCTGGGCCAAGGACATTCCGGCACCGAAGTGGATCACCACCCTGGGAGTGAAGATCCCCAGCTGGGACGCCAAGGTCGGCTGGCAGGCGCAGTTCGTGCGCAAGACCGACCGCCTGCCGAGCGACAACTACCGCGAAGGCCCGGCCAGTGCCCTGGGTGACCGCTACTACGACCACTATGCCAACGACGACTATCAGCTGCACGGCCTGTTCGCCAACTGGAAGCCGCAGCAGCCTTACCTCAAAGGCACCGAGGTGAACCTGACGGTGGATAACCTGTTCAACAAGGACTACCGCTCCGAGCTCAGCGGCGAATACGCCTACAGCCAGGGCCGGAACGCCAAGGTCAGCATCACCCGCTTCTTCTGAGGCAACTGTACGGATGAACTTGTTAGCAACTGTAACAAGATCATCCGTCCCGCCTGTGGCTCAATGAAGGCACTTCTCTGCCACAGGCGCTCTGTATGTCCAGCCGCGAAAACACCGGGATGGTCCTTGGCCTTCTCGGTGTGATTATTTTCAGCCTGACCCTGCCCATGACCCGCATCGTCGTGCAGGAACTGCACCCTTTGCTCAACGGCCTGGGCCGTGCGTTGCTGGCGGCGATTCCGGCGGCGGCGCTGCTGCTCTGGCGCCGGGAAAAATGGCCGACCTGGACGCAGATCAAAGGCCTGAGCCTGGTGGCGCTGGGGGTGATCCTGGGGTTTCCGGTGTTCTCGGCCTGGGCCATGCAAAGCGTGCCGGCGTCCCACGGTGCGCTGGTCAATGGCCTGCAGCCGTTATGCGTGGCGGTGTACGCCGCCTGGCTGTCCCACGAGCGACCGTCGAAAGCCTTCTGGGCCTGCGCCGCCCTGGGCAGCGCGCTGGTGCTGGCCTACGCGATGATCATGGGCGCCGGGCAGATCCAGGCCGGCGACCTGCTGATGCTGGCGGCGATTGCCGTGGGCGGCCTGGGCTATGCCGAAGGTGGCCGGCTGGCGCGGGAAATGGGCGGCTGGCAGGTGATCTGCTGGGCGCTGGTGCTGTCGGCGCCGCTGTTGCTCGGGCCGGTGGTGTACCTGGCTTTGCAGCATCAGGGACCGGTGAGTGCAAAAGCCTGGTGGGCCTTTGGCTATGTGTCGTTGTTCTCGCAGTTCATCGGCTTCTTTGCCTGGTACGCCGGGCTGGCCCTGGGTGGCATTGCCCGGGTAAGCCAGATTCAGTTGCTGCAGATTTTCTTCACCATCGCCTTTTCGGCGCTGTTCTTTGGCGAACAGGTCGAGCCGATTACCTGGGTGTTTGCCGCCGGGGTGATTGCGACAGTGGTGCTGGGGCGCAAGACGCGGGTGCATCCTGCGCCGGTGCGGGGCCTGGGCTGACACTATCGCCGGCAACGCCGGCTCCCACAGTGGATCTGCGTGCTCCGACCCTGTGGGAGCTGGCTTGCCAGCGATCGAGCGCGCAGCGGTCGCAAAGTCTTCAGGCAGGGATCAAGCCATCGGCCCGCAACAAGGTCTCCAGGCAATGCTCCTTGACCCCATAGAAGTCCTTGAGCGGCTGGATCTTCTCCAGCAACGCTGACGCCTCAACCGGCGCCTGACGCTTGACCGCCAGGATCATCTTGTTCTTGTTGGTGTGCTCCAACGAAATGAACTCGAAGACCTTGGTCTCGTAGCCGCAGGCTTCCAGGTACAACGCGCGCAAGCTGTCAGTGAGCATTTCAGCCTGCTGGCCCAGGTGCAATCCGTACTGCAGCATTGGCTTGAGCAAGCCCGGGCTGTGCAGTTGCGGGCGAATCTGCTTGTGGCAGCACGGCGAGCACATGATGATCGCCGCGCCGCAACGAATACCGGTGTGGATCGCGTAATCAGTGGCGATATCACAGGCATGCAATGCAATCATCACCTCGATGGCGCTGGGCACCACGCTGCGCACATCACCGCATTCGAACACCAGGCCCGGATGCTCCAGACGCGAGGCCGCGGCGTTGCACAGCTCGACCATGTCCGGGCGCAGCTCGACGCCGGTCACCTGCGCCTCGCGCTGCAGGGTATTGCGCAGGTAGTCGTGGATGGCAAAGGTCAGGTAACCCTTGCCCGAACCAAAATCGGCCACTCGCAACGGCTGCTCGGCGGCCAGCGGCGCCGAGTTCAGGGCGTGGGAAAACACTTCGATGAACTTGTTGATCTGCTTCCACTTGCGCGACATGGCCGGGATCAGCGCCTGCTGCTTGTCGGTCACGCCCAGGTCCTGCAGGAACGGCCGGCTCAGTTCCAGGTAGCGCTTCTTCTCCCGGTCGTGCTCACCAGCCGGCGCCTGGCGCTCTTGTTGCACAGCGCTGCGATGGAGCATCGGCTTGCCCTTCTTGCTGAACTCCAGCTGCGCTTCGTCGCTGAGGCTGAGCAGGTGGGCGTTGCGAAACGAGGCCGGAAGCAACTCGGCCACCAGCGCCAGCGCTTCATCGTTGCCCAGGTTGCGGGTGATGTCGCGGGTCTTGTAGCGGTAGACGAACGACACGCAGGCCTGGCCCTTGACCGTCAGCGGCTTGGCAATGATGCGCTGCAGGGTTTCTTCGTTGCCGACATGGCGCGCCAGCACCAGCTTGATCAGGGCGTTCTGTTCCAGGCTGGTGGCGAGCAGGCTCAGAAACTGCGCACGCGCATCCGGCGCGGCCTGGGCGGTGGGGGAATCGGACATCGGGAAAAGGTGCCTCGGGTTGCGGAGGGGGCGCAGGTAGGCGCAGTGCCGGGAATTTTACGTGGATGCGCTTGCCCTGCACAGCATTTGTCGATGGGCGCCGCCGCTAGCCCAGCACCACCAGGCGATTGGGCAACTCGTTGCGCTCGTGGGTCAGCGGCACATGGGTACGCAGCAGTTCGCCGCAAGCCTCGATACAGCTGACAAAGCCCTGCAACGTCTGGCCCTGGCGCACCTGTTCGGTAAAGCGCTTGACGATGACATCCCAGACCTTGTTGTCCAGATGCCGGGATATGCCTTCATCGACGAGGATTTCGACATAGCGCTCGGCCTCGCTGACAAAGATCAGCATGCCGGTGCCGCCCACGGTGTGGTGCAGGTTCTGCTCCAGAAACTGCCGCCGGGCCAGGTTCGCCGCACGCCAGTGGCGCACCGAGCGCGGAATCAGGCGAGTGGTCAGCGACGGAATGCGAAACAGCAGACACAAGGCGATGAAGGTCAGCCACTGCACGATCAGCAAGCTGTGCACACTCATCCAGCCGCTGAGGTAATGGACGATGCCCGGCACCACCAGAGCCAGCAGGCTGGCCCACAGCAAGGGGATATAGGCGTAGTCGTCGGCGCGGCTGGCCAGCACCGTGACCAGTTCGGCATCGGTGTGACGCTCGACCCGTGCAATGGCTTCAGCGACCTGGCGCTGCTGTTGTTCAGTAAGCAATGTCATGCGTTGCGCTACTCGTTATTGATCATTTACCAGCCACCCGACGATCCACCACCGCCGAAGCTGCCCCCGCCACCGCTGAAGCCCCCTCCGCCGCCACCGCCACCAAAACCACCGCCGCCGTAGCCACCGCCGAAACCACCCCCCATGCCGCCGCGCCCGCTACCACCAAGGCCCAGGGACTGCAGGGCGAACACCACGACGATCAGCAGGATGAACAGGCCAATGCCCCAGGCCGGCGCACCGTCTTCGGTCTCGCCGCCCAGCGCCCGCGAGGGCTCGGCCAACGGGTTGCCGCCCAGCACCTGGAGAATCGCCGCGGTGCCCTGGACGATGCCCTGGCTGTACTCGCCACGGCGAAACGCCGGGGTGATGATGCGATTGATGATCACCGAGGACTGCGCATCCGTCAGGCGTTCTTCCAGGCCGTAGCCGACTTCGATGCGCAGCTTGCGTTCCTGAGGGGCGACGATCAACAGCGCGCCGTTGTCCTTGCCCTTCTGGCCGATGCCCCAGTGGCGGCCGAGCTGATAGCCGTAGTCTTCGATGCTCTGCCCCTGCAAATCCGCCAGGGTCACCACCACGACCTGCTCGCCAGTACCCTGTTCATGAGCCTTGAGCATGCTGTCGAGCTGGCTGCGGCTGGCACCGTCGAGCAGGCCGGCATTGTCCACCACCCGCCCGCTCAGCGCCGGGAAACTCAACTCGGCACGCAGCGGTGTGGCAAACAGCAGCGCCAGCAGCAGCGCGAGCTTGAACAGACGCATCAGAATTTCACTTCAGGCGCTTTTTCGGCATCGGCGCTGGTGGCCTCGAAGTTTTCCCGGATCGGCAGGTCGCTGTACATCACGCTGTGCCACAGCCGCCCGGGGAAGGTGCGGATCTCGGTGTTGTAGCGCTGCACGGCGGCAATGAAATCCTTGCGCGCGACGGCGATGCGGTTCTCGGTACCTTCAAGCTGCGACTGCAGGGCGAGGAAGTTCTGATTGGATTTAAGGTCCGGGTAACGCTCGGACACCACCATCAGGCGACTCAGGGCCCCGGTCAGCTGCGACTGGGCCTGCTGGAACTGGCGCAACTTCTCGGGATCGTCCAGGGTGCTGGCATCGACCTGGATCGAGGTCGCCTTGGCCCGGGCTTCTATGACCGCGGTCAGGGTTTCCTGCTCTTGCTTGGCGTAGCCTTTGACCGTTTCGACCAGATTGGGAATCAGGTCGGCGCGGCGCTGGTACTGGTTCTGCACCTGGGCCCAGGCCGCTTTTACCTGCTCGTCATAGTTGGGGATGTTGTTGATCCCGCAACCGGCCAGCAAGCTGGCAAGCATCAGCAGCAGCCACAATCGTACGCCCTTGAAATGAATTACCTGCATGTTGCTACGCTCCTTGATCGCCGTGATTCACCGGACTTGAGGCATAATCCGTCGTCGCCGCTGGATCGGGATCGCCCAATCAGCTAAAAGATGCCCCAGCAAACTACAACAATAGCCGCTTCCCCAACTTCGGCTGGGCAGTATCGACCTGCCGCAAGCCTTGAGAACAGAATTCATGAACAAGCTGTGTTTGCTGGGTCTGGTTGTCAGCCTGGCCAGTCACTCGGCCTTTGCCGACACCTCTGCCGCCCCACTGCAGGACAAACAGGCGTTCATCGCCGACCTGATCAAGCAGATGACCCTGGATGAAAAGATCGGCCAGTTGCGCCTGATCAGCATCGGCCCGGAAATGCCCCGTGAAATGATCCGCAAGGAAATCGCCGCCGGGCACATCGGCGGTACCTTCAACTCGATCACCCGCGCGGAAAACCGGCCGATGCAGGATGCCGCCGCCAAGAGCCGGCTGAAGATCCCGATGTTCTTCGCCTACGACGTGATCCACGGCCACCGTACGATCTTCCCGATCAGCCTGGGCCTGGCCGCCAGCTGGGACATGGACGCAATCGCCAAGGTCGGCCAGGTGTCCGCCCTTGAAGCCGCCTCCGACGGCATCGACATGACCTTCGCGCCGATGGTCGATATCGCCCGCGATCCGCGTTGGGGCCGCACCAGTGAAGGCTTTGGCGAAGACACCTACCTGGTCTCGCGCATTTCCAGAGTGATGGTCGAATCCTTCCAGGGCCAGAGCCCGGCCGAAGCCACCAGCCTGATGGCCGCGGTCAAGCACTTCGCCCTGTACGGCGCAGTGGAAGGCGGCCGCGACTACAACACGGTCGACATGAGCCCGAGCAAGATGTTCAACGACTACCTGCCGCCCTACCGCGCCGCCATCGATGCCGGCGCCGGCGGGGTGATGGTTGCGCTGAACTCGATCAACGGCGTGCCGGCCACCTCCAACACCTGGTTGATGAACGACCTGCTGCGCAAGGACTGGGGCTTCAAGGGCGTGACCGTCAGCGACCACGGCGCGATCACCGAGCTGGTGCGCCACGGCGTTGCCCGCGATGGCCGCGAAGCCGCCAAGCTTGCAATCAAGGCCGGCATCGACCTGAGCATGAACGACTCGCTGTACGGCGAAGAGCTGGCCAGCCTGCTCAAGGCCGGTGAAATCGACCAGGCCGACATCGACAACGCCGTGCGCGAAGTACTCGGTGCCAAGTACGACATGGGCCTGTTCGAAGACCCGTACCGGCGCATCGGCAAGGCCAGCGACGATCCGGCCGACACCTATGCCGACAGCCGCCTGCACCGCGCCGAAGCACGCGACGTGGCCCGCCGCAGCCTGGTCCTGCTGGAAAACCGCCAGCAGACCCTGCCGTTGAAAAAAGCCGGCACCATCGCCCTGGTCGGCCCGCTGGCCGATGCCCCGATCGACATGATGGGCAGTTGGGCCGCCGCCGGCCGCCCGCACCAGTCGATCACCGTGCGCGAAGGCATGCGCCAGGTCCTCGGTGACAAGGCCAAGGTGATCTACGCCAAAGGCTCCAACGTCACCCACGACAAGGCCATCCTCGATTACCTGAACTTCCTCAACTTCGATGCCCCGGAAATCGTCGACGACCCACGCCCTGCCGCAGTGCTGATCGACGAAGCGGTCAAGGCTGCCAAGCAGTCCGACGTGGTCGTGGCCGTGGTTGGCGAGTCTCGTGGCATGTCCCACGAATCCTCCAGCCGCACCACCCTGGAAATCCCGGCGGCCCAGCGCGAGCTGATCAAGGCCCTGAAAGCCACCGGCAAACCGCTGGTGCTGGTGCTGATGAACGGCCGGCCGCTGTCGCTGGCCTGGGAACGCGAGCAGGCCGATGCCATCCTGGAAACCTGGTTCAGCGGCACCGAAGGCGGCAACGCCATTGCCGATGTGCTGTTCGGCGACTACAACCCGTCGGGCAAGCTGGCCATCACCTTCCCGCGCTCGGTCGGGCAGATCCCGATGTACTACAACCACCTGAGCATCGGCCGCCCGTTCACCCCGGGCAAACCAGGCAACTACACCTCGCAGTACTTCGAAGAGCCGAACGGCCCGCTGTACCCCTTCGGCTACGGCCTGAGCTACAGCGACTTCAGCCTCTCGAACCTGAGCCTGTCGAGCAAGACGGTGAAACAGGGCCAGGATCTCGAAGCCAGCATCGTGGTCAAGAACACCGGCAAGCGTGACGGCGAAACCGTGGTGCAGCTGTACCTGCAGGATGTGACCGCGTCCATGAGTCGTCCGGTCAAGGAACTGAAGAACTTCCAGAAAGTCATGCTCAAGGCTGGTGAAGAACGCACCCTGCGCTTCACCATCAAGGCCGACGACCTGAAGTTCTACAACGGCCAGTTGCAATGGGCTGCCGAGCCGGGTGAGTTCCGGGTCCAGGTCGGCCTCGATTCGCAGGCCGTGCAACAACAGAGCTTCGAGCTGCTGTAAAACGTTGCCATGCTCCAAGGGAAGGCCAGGAGGCCTTCCCCACTGCCGGGACTTGCACCATGCCTTCTTCCTTTCGCGCCCTGCGTCTGGGCCTGATTCTGTTCTTCATCCTCGCCGGCACCTTGCTGACCGCGGGCTGGGCCATGCACCACGCCAAGCGCCAGTCGATGGTCGAGGATGCCCGCCGGGCCAGTGAGCAGTTGGGGCTGTATGCCAACTCGCTGCACACCCTGATCGAACGTTACCGCGCCCTGCCGGCGGTGCTGGCCCTCGACCCGGAACTGATCAGCGCCTTGCGCGGCCCGGTTGCAGGCCCGGTGCAGGATGCCCTGAACCGCAAGCTGGAGCGCATCAACGGTGCGGCCAATTCCTCGACCCTCGAGCTGCTCGACCGCACCGGCCTGGCCGTGGCCGCCAGCAACTGGCGCCTGCCCAGCACCTATGTCGGCTCCAACTATGGCTTCCGGCCATATTTCAAACAGACCCGTAGCCAGGGCAGCGGCCGCTTCTATGCGGTGGGTGTGACCAGCGGCGTGCCGGGTTATTTTTTGTCCAGTGCCGTGCAGGATGAAAACAGCCGCTTCCTCGGTGCCATGGTGGTCAAGCTGGAGTTCCCCGAGCTTGAGCGCGAATGGCGCCAGGGCAGCGATATCCTCCTGGTCAGCGACGCCCGCGGGATCATCTTCATCGCCAACCAGGACGGCTGGCGCTACCGCGAACTGCAAGCGCTGACCAGCGCCGACCGCGCGGAACTGGCCGCCACCCGCCAGTACGACAAGCAACCGCTGGTGCCGCTACAGCACCATATCCTCAGCAGCTTTGACGCCAACAGCCACCTGATGCGCGTGCAGGGCCCCGAGGGCAATACCGACTACCTGTGGGAAAGCCTGCCGCTGGAAGCCGAGGGCTGGACCCTGCACCTGCTGCGCAAGCCGCAGGTCAGCGAAGATGGCCGCAACGCCGCGCTGGCTGCCGCTGCGGTCTGGCTGAGCCTGGTGTTCGCCCTGCTGTTCATCAGCCAGCGCCTGCGCCTGGCCCGCCTGCGCCAACGCAGCCGCGAAGAACTCGAACGCCTGGTCGAAGCCCGCACCCGCGACTTGCGCACCGCCCAGGAGGGCCTGGTGCAATCGGCCAAGCTGGCGGCGCTTGGGCAGATGTCGGCGGCGCTGGCCCACGAGATCAACCAGCCGCTGACCACCCAGCGCATGCAGCTGGCAACCCTGCGCCTGCTGCTCGATAACCAACGCCTGGATGAAGCACGCCAGGCCCTGGAGCCGCTGGAGCAGATGCTCACGCGCATGGCGGCCCTCACCGGGCACCTGAAAACCTTCGCCCGCAACAGCCCCAGCGGCCTGCGCGAACGCCTGGACCTGGCCACCGTGGTTGACCAGGCGCTGCAATTGCTCGATGCGCGCATCCGCGCCGAAGACGTCAGCGTCGCCCTGTACCTGGCCCGCCCGGCCTGGGTGCGCGGCGATGCGATACGCCTTGAGCAGGTGCTGATCAACCTGCTGCGCAACGCCCTGGATGCCATGGCCGAAAAGAGCTACAAACGCCTTGAGGTGCGCATCGATGCCGAACGGGACCACTGGCGCCTGAGCGTGCTCGACAGCGGCGGCGGTATTCCCGTCGAGCACCTGGCCAGTGTCTTCGACCCGTTCTTCACCACCAAGCCGGTGGGCGAAGGCTTGGGCCTGGGCCTGGCGATTTCCTATGGCATCATTCACGAAGCCGGCGGCCGCCTGCAGGTCGACAACCAACCCGGCGGCGCCCGTTTCAGCCTGACCTTGCCTATGGACCCGGAACCCGCATGTTGAATTCAGTGATGGTCGTCGACGATGAAGCCAGCATCCGCACCGCCGTAGAGCAATGGCTGAGCCTGTCCGGCTTCAATGTGCAGCTGTTCAGCCGTGCCGAAGACTGCCTCCAGCAACTGCCCGGGCACTTCCCCGGGGTGGTCCTCAGTGATGTGCGCATGCCCGGCATGGACGGTCTGCAATTGCTCGAACAACTGCAGGCCAGCGATGCCGACCTGCCGGTGATCCTGCTCACCGGCCATGGCGATGTGCCGATGGCGGTCGAGGCCATGCGCAATGGCGCCTACGACTTTCTTGAAAAGCCCTTCAGCCCCGAAGCCCTGCTCGGCAGCCTGCGCCGCGCCCTGGAAAAACGCCAGCTAGTGCTGGAGAACCGCCGCCTGCATGAACAGGCCGACTTGAAGGTACGCCTGGAGGCGGATCTGCTGGGCGTGTCCCAGGGCATGCAGCAGTTGCGCAAGCAGGTCCTGGACCTCGCCAGCCTGCCGGTCAACGTGCTGATTCGCGGCGAAACCGGCAGCGGCAAGGAGCAGGTCGCGCGCTGCCTGCATGAGTTTGGCCCGCGCGCCGGCAAGCCCTTTGTCGCTCTCAACTGCGCGGCGATCCCCGAGCAATTGTTCGAGGCCGAGTTGTTCGGCCATGAAAGCGGCGCCTTCACCGGCGCCCAGGGCAAGCGTATCGGCAAACTCGAATATGCCAATGGCGGCACGGTGTTCCTCGATGAAATCGAAAGCATGCCACTGGCCCAGCAGGCCAAGCTGCTGCGCGTGTTGCAGGAGCAGAAGCTCGAACGCCTGGGCGCCAACCAGAGCATCAGCGTCGACCTGCGGATCATCGCCGCGACCAAACCCGACCTGCTCGAAGAAGCCCGGGCCGGCCGCTTTCGCGAAGACCTGGCGTATCGCCTGAACGTCGCCGAATTGCGCCTGGCGCCGTTGCGCGACCGGCGCGAAGACATCCCGCTGCTGTTCAACCACTTTGCCCGCCTGGCCGCCGAGCGCGTTGGCCGTAGCGCGCCGGTACTCAGTGGCGCGCACCTGGGCAAGCTGCTGGGTCACGACTGGCCAGGCAACGTCCGTGAGCTGGCCAACGCCGCCGAGCGTCATGCCCTGGGGCTGGGCGAGCCGGCGGCAGCAGAAATCGAAGCCGGGCAATCGCTGGCCGCCCAGCAGGAAGCCTTCGAGGCCCAGTGCCTGCGCGCTGCCCTCAGCCGCCACAAGGGCGAGATCAAGGCGGTGATGGAAGAGCTGCAACTGCCGCGGCGCACCCTCAACGAAAAAATGCAGCGCCACGGCCTGCTGCGTGAAGATTTTCTCGGCCCTGCTTGATCGACACAGCTGATCGCCATAAGCGGATTTTCGCCTACCCACTCGTTTGGATAGGCGGATTTCCGCTCATCAAACCCGTACAACCCTTCTAGACCGGGCCTCCAGCACCTGGCACAGCTTCTGCTATAGCCCTGGCAGGCTGCGTTTCGACGCGCTCCACAAAAACAACTATGAAGGTCCCTTCGATGGATAACTCCAGCACTCTGCCCGCCGGGGCGGCCATTGCGCCCGCCGCGGAAAAAACCACCCGCAGCCGACTCAAGTCGATTTTCAGCGGCTCGATCGGCAACATGGTCGAATGGTACGACTGGTACGTTTACGCCGCGTTCTCCCTGTACTTCGCCAAAGCCTTCTTCCCCGCTGGCGACACCACCGCCCAACTGCTCAACACCGCCGCGATCTTCGCCGTGGGCTTCCTGATGCGCCCGATCGGCGGCTGGCTGATGGGTATCTACGCCGACCGCAAGGGCCGCAAGGCCGCGCTGATGGCTTCGGTCCTGCTGATGTGCGCAGGCTCGCTGGTCATCGCCCTGACCCCGGGTTATGAAACCATCGGCGTCGCCGCGCCGGTGCTGCTGGTCATCGCGCGTCTGATGCAAGGCCTCTCGGTAGGCGGCGAGTACGGCACTTCCGCCACCTACCTCAGCGAGATGGCCACCAAGGAACGCCGTGGCTTCTTCTCCAGCTTCCAGTACGTGACGCTGATTTCCGGCCAGCTCATCGCCCTGGCGGTGCTGATCATCCTGCAGCAGACCCTGACCACCGAGCAGCTGTATGCCTGGGGCTGGCGTGTGCCTTTCGTGATCGGCGCCCTGTGTGCGGTGGTCGCCCTGTACCTGCGCCGTGGCATGGAAGAAACCGCCTCCTTCACCAAGAAGGAAAAGTCCAAGGAAAGCCTGATGCGCACCCTGATGCGCCATCCGAAGGAGCTGGCCACCGTGGTCGGCCTGACCATGGGCGGTACCCTGGCCTTCTACACCTACACCACCTACATGCAGAAGTACCTGGTGAACACGGTGGGCATGAGCATCAGCGACTCGACCACCATTTCGGCGGCCACCCTGTTCCTGTTCATGTGCCTGCAGCCAGTCATCGGCAGCCTTTCCGACAAGATCGGCCGCCGTCCGATCCTGATCGCCTTCGGCGTGCTCGGCACGCTGTGCACCGTACCGATCCTCACCACCCTGCACACCATCCAGACCTGGTGGGGCGCGTTCTTCCTGATCATGGCGGCGCTGATCATCGTCAGCGGCTACACCTCGATCAACGCGGTGGTCAAAGCCGAGCTGTTCCCCACCGAAATCCGCGCCCTGGGCGTTGGCCTGCCGTACGCCCTGACCGTGTCGATCTTCGGCGGTACCGCTGAATACGTGGCGCTGTGGTTCAAGAGCATCGGCATGGAGACCGGCTACTACTGGTACGTGACCGCCTGTATCGCCTGCTCGTTGCTGGTGTATGTGTTCATGAAGGACACCCGCAAGCATTCGCGGATCACCACTGACTGATCCCAGTCATCGGCAGAAAAAAGGGGGCATCCGCCAGCGGATTGCCCCCTTTTTTTGTTTATGGCGCTTTAACCCGCAATTAATCCCACACCCTCAATCTTCACTCATAGCGTAGACGCATCGCCTGCATCGCTGGCAAGGCCAGCTCCCACAGGTCCGTGCATGGCCTTGCTGGCGATGAGGGCGAACTGCCGTCAAATACATCTACTTTTTAGATTCTTATACGTTATTTTTTGCGCTTTTTAATCAATTTTATCGGCGTAGCATTACACCCATAGAAACAAACAACCCCTCACCACCTCGGAGCAACGACCATGAAAAGCAAACTGATCCTGACCCTGGCCTTCTCGGTACTGGCTGCCAACGCCTTCGCCGAAGACGGCTTCGACCGTACCAACGCCCACAACTTCAACGCCGTGCCAACCCAGCCGGCCACTTATGTAGAAGACGGTTTCGATCGCACTGGCGGCGCCAAATTCGCTGAAGACGGTTTCGATCGCACCCAGGCCCACCGCATCAGCTAAGCCCTGATGTGACGCAGTCAGCCCGGCCTCGGCCGGGCTTAGTCATTTTCAGCAAGGCCAAGCCTTGGCACACTAGGCGCTTACTCACAGGGAAGGCCCTCGGGCCAGCGCAGATGTATTACTACGAACCGGCAAAAGGCCACGGCCTGCCCCACGATCCGTTCAATGCCATCGTCGGCCCACGCCCGATTGGCTGGATTTCTTCCCAGGACGCCGAAGGTCGCCTGAACCTTGCGCCCTACAGCTTCTTCAACGCCTTCAACTACATTCCACCGATCGTCGGTTTCGCCAGCGTCGGGCGCAAAGACAGCCTGAACAACATCGAGCAGACGGGCGAATTCGCCTGGAACCTGGCCACCCGGCCGTTGGCCGAGGCGATGAACCAGAGCTGCGCCGCGGTTGCACCGCAAGTTGACGAGTTCGCCCTGAGTGGGCTGACCCCGGTGGCGTCCAGGGTGATTGCCGTGCCGCGGGTGCAAGAAAGCCCGGTGTCATTCGAGTGCAAGGTCACCCAGATCATCCAGCTGCAACGTGCTGACCAGGCGCTGGTGCCAAGCTGGCTGGTTCTGGGTGAAGTGGTGGCGGTGCATATCGCCGAGCATCTGCTCAAGGACGGCATCTACGATACCGCTGCAGGCCAGCCGATCCTGCGGGGTGGCGGCCCGGCGGATTACTTCGAACTGGGCAACCTGTTCAAGATGGCCCGCCCGCAAGTCAACGGCTGAGTTACCAGACCAGTTCGGCGTCGTCATCGACGCCCTGCAGGCGCTCAAGTTCGGCGCAGGCCGCTTCGTCAGCAGCCAGGGCAGTCTGGAAACGCTGCCCTTCAAGGACCTTATGAAAGCGCGGTGCGCCACTGGCACCCAGGCCTTTGACGGCGATGGCGGCGTTATAACCGTCGTCGCCACGTACAGCTGCCGATACGGCTTCGAACCGCGAAAATTCTTTACGTGCCATGTGCTTCAAATCCACATCAATTACCTGAAACCGGCATTCTAACCTGCGCAAGGCGAGCCGAAGGTATGCAGGTCGAGGCTATCGACCACCCGCGCCTGCACCAGCTCGCCAAACAACTCAAGGGTCGGTGAAGCGAAGTAGCCGCTCATCGATTGCTGATCGCGCCAGAAGCCGCTGAGCAGCCACAGGTCGGCATCGGCCTGGGAGCGTTGCAGGCTGAACTTCAGGCAGCCGGGGGCCTGACGCGACGGCTCCAGCAGGTCACGCAGGCGCTCGCCCAGTTCCTCTGAGCGACCGCTGCTGGCGCGGATAAATGCAAGGTGGGTGACCGAATGTACCGAGGTCATGAGCGTTTCTCCATGTGCAGCCAGATGAAATTGCCAGGCTGCACAGGTTAGGCCTCCCGCCCGCGCGGCGGTTAGGCAATTCCTGTCGAGCGCTTGCCTGATCCTGCGCACCTTGCAGGATCAGGCAAGCGGGCGGCAGCTTTCGACTAGCGCCGTGGCTTGCACAAACCTATCCTGCAGTCGTTCTCCCTGGAATCGCCCCCATGTCTGCTATTGAGCCCGACCGCCTGATCCTCGACCCCGCCCTGGAACAACAGCGCCAGGAGCTGGCCGTACTCATCCAACGCCATGCGCCACGCCAGGCTGGCGTCGAGTCGGCGGTTGAGGACCTGTTTCTGGTGCGCTACGAAGAAAGCGTGCGCTCCATGCCGGCCCTGGCCGAGCCTGCACTGTGCATCCTGGCTCATGGCAGCAAGGAGGTGTGCCTGGGCGACGAGCACTACAGGTACGACCCGCTGCATTACATGGTGGTGTCGGTGGCATTGCCGATCAGCGGCGTGCTGCTGGAGGCCAGCCCGGAAAACCCCAGCCTGGGTGTGCGCCTGAACATTGATCCGGCGCAGATCAACAACCTGTTGGCCGATGCCGGCCCCCTCGGTGTGCCGGCTTTGCCGTCGGGCCGTGGGCTGTATGTGGAGCGTACCGATCCGCTGTTGCTCGATGCCCTGCTGCGGTTGATTCGCTTGCTCGATTCGCCGAAGGATATCCCGATCCTTGCGCCGCTGATCAAGCGCGAGATTCTCTACCGGCTGCTGCGAGGACCGCAGGGTTACCGGCTGTATGAAATTGCCATGGCCAACAGCCAGACCCATCGGGTGTGCCAAGCCATCGAATGGCTCAACCAGCACTTTCATCAGCCGTTGCGCATCGATGACCTGGCGCGCGAAGTCAACCTCAGTACCTCGACCTTGCATCACCGTTTCAAGGCGGTGACCTCCATGAGCCCGTTGCAGTACCAGAAGCAGCTGCGCCTGCAGGAAGCGCGGCGGCTGATGCTCAATGACGGGCTTGAGGCGGCGGTGGCAGGCTATCGGGTGGGCTATGAAAGCCCGTCGCAGTTCAGCCGCGAGTACAGCCGCTTGTATGGGGCGCCGCCGGTTAGGGACCTGGCCAGGTTGCGCAGTGCGCTCTAGATTGCTATCGCCGGCAACGCCAGCTCCCACAGTGAGAAGTGCAAGCTGATAACCCTGTGGGAGCAACTGTCTTGATCAGGCTGTTTGCACTCGCCAAGGGGTATTGTCC